>JAQIBW010000035.1 GCA_027858865.1 Sulfurimonas sp.
TATATAAACATCCATGCTTCTTGCATTGAAATAATTATCGTCAATCCAAATAGTTTTTAATGCATAGTTACGTTCTAGAATATTGTTAATGTTAGCGGCCAAAAGACTTAACAGTTCAGATTCTTTTGTGGTTAACTTAATACTTTGAATGTCTGAGCTCAATACTTGTTTTTGAGTATCAAAAACGAATTTACCAATATTGTAAACACTTACGTTTTTGGCTTTTTTGCCTTTTACTCTTCGTAAAATGGCTTCCATACGGAATAATAATTCTTCCATACTGAAAGGCTTAGATAAATAATCATCAGCACCTAATTTGAATCCTTCAAGTATATCTTCTTTCATTGTTTTAGCAGTTAAGAAGATAATAGGCATGTCTGCATTAATTCCTTTGATGTCTTGCGCTAATGCGAAACCATCTTTTTTAGGCATCATTACATCAAGCACACATAAGTCATACTTTTCTTTAGAGAATGCTTTTAGACCTGCTTCTCCATCAGGCATTAAATCTACATAAAATCCTTTGGCTTGTAGATACTCTCGTAATAACATGCCTAGGTTTTCATCATCTTCACAAAGAAGAACTTTGATTTGCTGTTCCATAGTTTTTTTATAGTTTTAGAGTTGGTATAGAAATAATAAATTTTGTTCCAACGTTCAGTTCGCTTTCAACGCGTATTAATCCATTATGGTCGTGAATTATTTTTTTCACATAGGATAGGCCAAGACCAAATCCTTTTACATTATGTATGTTTCCTGTCGGTACGCGATAAAACTTTTCAAAGATACGTTTCATTTGATCTTTTTTTATTCCAATGCCATTATCTTGAATGGAAATAAATAGTCTATCACGTTCATTCCAGGTACTTACCTTCAAAGCTAATTTATCCTCACTGTATTTTAAGGCATTCTCCATCAAGTTAAAAATAACGTTGGTAAAGTGAACCTCATCACCCATTATCCAAGGGTTTTCAGCATTGAGTTCAGATTGAATCTTCCCATTCTTGCTTTCCATCTTTAAAGAAAAATTACCAATACTATGAGCGACTAGCTCATGAGCATCTAACTCAATAAATTTTAAGAGTTGCTTTTCTCTCTCAAAAATTGTCATCTGCAATACTTTATCCACTAAGAAACGTAATCGCTTGGTCTCGTCAGACACAATGTTCGATATGTTTTGAAGTTTTTCCGGCGTTTTTCCCATCATTGGATCTTGTAGCATTTGCGATGCTAAAGAAATAGTTGATATGGGCGTTTTTAACTCATGCGTCATATTATTCATAAAGTCATTCTTCATTATGGACAGGTTCGTCTGTCTGAAAATAACGAAGATGGTATAAATAAAGATGAGCAACAATATTACAATGAGCACTAACGATGGTACAAGAAGAGATAATGACTTAAATATAAAACTTCTCTTCGTCGGAAAAATTATTTTTATGTAAAAAGGATTTGATGTCGTCTCACTTGGAAATAATCCTTGTGTGTAAACACCTGCTCCAATAATGCTATCACCTTTGTGACAGGAGTGGAGAACTTTATCATTTTTATCAACGACACAAAAATGATAAGGAATAAATATCTTATTGTTCTCTAGTTCAGTTTTTAGAAGGTGCTTTAAATCATCAAAATTAAGCCGCTCATCCAAAGGTTGATTAGAGGTCTCTTTCATCCATCTTAAAGCAACTTGATCTAGCAAAGATTTAGATTGATAAAACTTCTCTTTGTATTGCTTATACAATGACCCAGATGCCCCTTGTATTGAACCAATATTTCGTTTTCCAGTTAAAGATACTTTTGGCGCATCAAAAGTAAAAGTTTGATCGATACTTATTGTATCTCCTAAAGTAATAGACTCAAAATCAGACATGCTCTCAAGAGCTAATCGAATAGAGTCTAATGTAAGCCTCTCAATTTCTCTATTTACCTTGCTTTGAGTGTACTTCTGAATGGTTTCATCCAAGTAACGTTTAATCTCTACCTCTTCAACGGATTTAGAGACTTGGTACAGACTTCGATCAACGTTATTGCTAAAG
>JAQIBW010000073.1 GCA_027858865.1 Sulfurimonas sp.
GCCATATGCTCAAGTTCTTTGATTTTTACATATTCATTGGTAATTTCATCAAATGTTACGAGATAGAGTGTTTTATCGTCTGTTTTTATCTCTTTAGCATATGGCCTAAAATATCTATGTTCATTGTTTTTTTCTATACGAATCTTTAGTTCTTTAGAATCTTGCTCTTTGATAAGGTACTCTATCCAATGAACACCGTCATTGTATGTCTGTAGAAAGCTATCATCATCTTCTACTTTTTCAAACATGTCAGATAAATATTCATGATTTTCTTTAAACTCTTTTATAGAGGCATAACCAGCAAACTCAAGTATAGTTTTGTTTGCATAGATGATATTTTTACCATCAGCTAAAACAATAAAACTGGCATTTGTATCTATAATCTGTTGTAGAAGTTGTTTAGTTGATTCTATCTCTTTTGTTCTACGGTTTACTTCACTTTGCAGTTTTTCACTATGTTTTAATTGTTTATATATAAGAAGCGTAATACTTAATAGGAAAAACAGTACAAATATTTTTAAAATTATTGCTCTGTTTTTGATTGATGATGTAAGAGTTGTAAACTCTGCACTATTTAAGCTAACACTTATACCACCTCTTACATCACCAAGTTTATAGCCTTGATGTGCGTGACATGGCAAACAGTCTTTAGTGGTTATTAATGCTCCCATATATTCGAAATTTGAGCTTTCACCTATTTCGTAGTACTCTTTTTCTCCAGTTTCTTCAATATACTTTAATGCTTTTTCTTCAAATGGAGTCGCTTTATTATTTGGATTTATTGGTATAAGGCTTGTTATACGAAAGTGAAAATCTTTAATATCAGCTATCTCTGATAATTGTCTAGTCATCCATGCTGGATTTACTTTTATAAGTGTTAAGTTTTCATCTACTTTTAGGATGTTGTCTTTTAGGTAAGGATTAGGCTTTTGACCTTTTTTTGGCTTTACGTAAACCCCACCATAACTTGCATTCCACTTTCTTGTATTTACTTGATCTTGAAAGTGCGTTTGAGCCTGTTTAACTAATATCTGCTTTTGTAGTTCCACCCCTTTTTCACTGAAAACATCAATGGGATAAAATAGTGCAAACACCGATATGATAAAAAGAGTAATAAGTATTATGTATTTGTTAAAGTTATTCATTAGAGTAATTTTAACAGATAGTTAAATCAGTTCTACTTAAATTTCAATATTATTTGACAAGTGTGTCAGAAGGAGAAGTTGTCCCATACTTTCAAAAAATTTGTCAACACCCATCTCTTTAGCATCTACTGCTTTTTGAAGAGCTGCAATAAAGACAAGTCTAGACTCATCAGATGCTTGCATATATGTGTCTATAATATACTCAAAAGTCATAGTATGAACTTCCCCGTTTACATCAAAATCTATAGTAGAGTTTGCGTCTATACTTTCATCTATTAGTATCTGTTTGCATTGTTGTGTAATATGATTCATGATTATAAAATTCCCATTAAAGATAACATAACTATAAACATAGCTATGGGAGTTATGTAGCGAAGTGAGAAGTACCAAATCTCAAATGCAAAGCCTAATTGAGGTTTAAGGATAGCTTCTACCCTCTGCTTCTGCATAACAAACCCAACAAACACTGCCATGATTAGTCCACCAAGAGGGAGCATAACAGCAGCTGTAAAATGGTCAACCCAGTCAAAGAAGTTTTTGTCTCCCCAGGTAAGGGCTTCTTGATATCCATCTATGTTTGAAAGTAGGGCAACGATACCGATAAGGTAGAAAAACAGACCCATGGCGACAGAAGCTTTTACTCTGCTCCAGCTAAATCTGTCTATGAAGTACTGAACCATAGGCTCAACTAGAGATACGGAAGATGTAAGACCTGCAAAAGCAAGAGCTAAGAAGAATAAAACTGCGAAAAAATTACCAATAATACCCATCTCGTAAAAAGCGGCAGGAAGTGAGATGAAAACTAAACCTGGACCTTTCGCAGGGCCTCCTCCATACTCATAAAGAAATGTAAAGAGCAGAAGTCCCGCGACAACAGCTATGGTAGTGTCTAAAAATACAACCCAAAAAGCATTTTGAACTAGGTTAGAGTCTTTTTCCATTGATGCAGAGTATGTCATTATTGCACCCATACCAAGAGAGAGAGTGAAAAATGCATGACCAACAGCAGTTACGAAAGCATCAGAGTCTATCTTAGACCAATCAGGTTCAAACATAAAATCAACTGCTCTACCAAAAGAATCAAGTGTAGTAGCATAAGCAAACATTCCTAGTAAAATAAT
>JAQIBW010000080.1 GCA_027858865.1 Sulfurimonas sp.
ATTATAGAAAATTTTGGTATTATAAGTGCTAATAAACTAAAAAGGGGATTTTATGACTGAGAAAAATGAAAAAAATGAATTAAACGATATTATTTTAAATAGAGGTGGTTCTACTGGTGGCAACAAAAAAATTATTTTAGCAGTAGCAACACTTGGAGTAATTCTAATCATTGTTGTGATGCTTATGAGCACCCTAACTCCAGATGCTAAAGATAACTTACCACAACCAATTCCACTTCCTCAAGAAGAAGTAAATTCAATCCCAGAACCTAAAGAAGAGCCCCTGTTTGAAGAAGTTGAAGTTGTTGAAGAAAATTCTAGAAACAATGATAACTTAGATAATATAGCTCAAAGATTAAAACAAGAATCTCAACAAAGCAAACAAGTTGCTATACCTAAAGAGATAAAAAAAGTAGTTAAAGCTACACCAAAACCAGCAGTTAAAAAAGAAGCTCCACAAGCTAAATCTGCAATTGCAAATGCATACTATGTACAAGTTGGTTCTTTTTCAACATACGCACCAAATAAAAAGTTCCTAGACTCTATTTTGACTCACGGATACAGATATAAGTTCCATAAAGTAACTAAAAACTCTAAAACTCTAAATAAAGTTTTAGTTGGACCTTTTTACACTGAGAAAGAAGCAAGAGCCGCTTTAAGAATTATAAGAAGTAACATTGAAGCCGGTGCTTTTTTAATTAAAATATAATGATATATTCTAAACAATTTATACTAGACCAACTAGCACCTATTGCCGTTTATTCTAAACTAAAAAGTATGTTCAAAGGTGAGATTTCTCACCTTCTTGAAAGTGCTGGACAGAGTGATGGAAACTACAGTTTCATTTGTATCGGGGCAAGAGAAAGACTTCAGTACATTAACGATGAGACTATCTACACAGATGCCCATGGCGTACAACATAAAAAAGAAGAAAACCCTTTTACTTTTTTAAAAGAGTACTATAAGAACATAGATTCAACTGAGTATAAAGAAGCAATTACACAGCTAAAGATAGGTTATGTTGATGGTTTTATTGGTTATATTGGTTACGATATGGTTAAAGTCTTTGAGCCTAAACTTGGTTCAAGTATGGACAACTTAAAAGATGAGTTAAACACTCCTGACCTTGACCTAATGCTACCTAAGTTGATTTTAGTATATTCACATAAAAATCATCAAATCACTCTTGTTAGTACACTTAAAGAGATGAATTATAGATTTGACTCAATAGAACAAGCACTTAAAAGTCCTTATGAATATGTTCATATGAAAAAGAATATCGGTTCTGACAAAGGAAGCTTCGCTCACTCTAAAGAGAAATTTTTCAATATGATAGAAGACTCTAAAGAAATGATTAGAAGTGGTGATGTTTTTCAGATTTTAATGACAAATCGTTTTACTAGAAAAATCAAAGTTGACCCTTTTAGTTTTTACCGCATATTAAGAACTAAAAACCCGTCACCATATATGTTTTTACTAGAGTATGATGACTTTAACATAGTTGGAAGTTCTCCAGAAGTTATGGTTAGACTTAGTGAGGGGGAACTTCTTCTTCGTCCTATTGCAGGAACTAGAAAAAGAGGTAATACTAAACATAGAGATAAAGAACTTGAAGATGAACTACTTGCTGATCCCAAAGAGTTAGCAGAACATCTAATGCTTATAGACTTAGGCAGAAACGATGTAAGTCGTGTTGCCAAAACTGGGACTGTAAAAGTTGAAGATATGATGCACATTGAACGCTTCTCTCATGTTATGCATATAGTCTCAGATGTTACAGCAGAACTGGATGATGACAAAGATATGTTTGACCTTTTTATGGCAACTTTTACAGCCGGAACAATGACCGGAGCACCAAAGATAAGAGCTATGGAGCTAATAGCCGAGTTTGAAGGCATTAAACGCGGTTTCTATAGTGGGAGTGTCGGTTACTTTGGTTTTGACGGTAACATGGATACTGCGATAACTATACGTACTGCTATGGTTAAAGATGACAAAGTTGTACTTCAAGCAGGTGCAGGTGTTGTTGCAGATAGCCAAAATGAACTTGAATATTTAGAAGTAAAAAATAAACTTGGTGCTCTTGTTCAATCACTAGAAGACTTAGACTAAATGAAACTTTTTGCAATCTTCGGTGACCCTGTGTCACATTCTCGCTCTCCTCTTATGCATAACTGCGTATTTAAAAATCTAAACTATAAAGCTTGTTACACAAGAGTTCATCTACTTGATGGTTCAAAACTAAAAGAGACTTTTTTCTCTCTTGGTCTTAGTGGTGCGAATGTAACTGTTCCTCATAAAGAAGAAGCATACAAAGCTTGTGATGAAGTAAGAGGTTTTGCAAAAACTGTAGGTGTGGTTAACACTCTCATAAACGAAAATGGAAAACTAATCGGCTACAACACAGATGCTGATGGTTTTATGTACGCCATTGAAGAGTTTGGAAAGATAGATAACGTTCTTATTCTAGGAGCTGGTGGAACTGCAAAAGCACTAGCATCTAGATTTATGCAAGATGGAATCAAAGTATCTGTTTTAAATAGAAGTGAAGGCAGACTATCTTACTTCAAAGAGATTGGTTGTGAAACTTTTAACTGGGAGACTTACAAAACTTACAAGTACGACTTAGTTGTAAACACAACAAGTGCTGGACTAAAAGATGAAGAACTTCCTGCACCTAAAAAGATTATAGAAGATGCTTTAGCTAACACTTCATATGTTGCAGATGCAATCTACGGAAAACTAACTCCATTTTTAAAATTAGCTCAAGAGAAAAACATCACTTTCAAAGATGGAGCAGATATGCTTTTAGGTCAAGGTGTTTTAGCAAATGAACTTTTTGTAAATAAAGAACTGAAGTTAGAAGACATTAAAACTCAGATGAAAAGAAGTTTTTCTCTCTAGTCTCGCTTCAACTTCTCCAACTCAAACCACGCTTCATTAACTCTATCATCTTTGATGCCAATAGGCGGTTTTTTATTGCTTTGCCAAAGTGCTTCGTCTGGTTTTGGACAGGCTCTTACACACTCTTGACAATAGATGCATAGATGTGGATTGTAGTGGTATTTTAAGCCTTTTTTGTTTTTCTCATTTTCTGGTGGATTCTCTACGGGGACAAAGAGTATTGCTCCCGGTGGACAAGCTTTTTCACACTTCAGACAATAGATGCACTCCTCTTCTCCGTACTCTATAAGTCCTCTATAATCTTTATCTTTTTCTATGGGCGTAACAGGATAGTCTATAGTTTGTGGCTTTTTAAAAAGATTTGTAAAAGCCTTTAAAAATGAAGTAAGCATCTACTTAGCTGTACACGATAAGCATGGATCAAAAGATGCCAGTATTGCAGGAGCATCTGCGTAGTTCTCACCTACAAATATATGAGAAAATGCAGGTATAGATGCAAAGGTTGGAGTTTTGATGCGAACACGTTCAAGCATAGCTTTGCCGTTGCCTTTTACATAGTACATCAACTCACCTCTAGGAGCCTCAAAACGAACTATCGCTTCTCCATTTGGTTTGCCTTTTACTTTTGTAAATATCTCACCCTCGGGAAGTCCTTCCAAAATATTTTCACACATCTCAATGGAGTTTAGTATCTCATTTAGCCTAACAACATTTCTGGCATTTATATCACCATCGCTATGAGTCTGTATCTTGTATCCGACCTCATTAAATGGCAGATAGTCTATCTCATTTCTAACATCCACATTCATTCCAGATGCACGAGCAAGCGGGCCGATAGCATTAAACCTAAATGCTTCATCAAGGCTCAATGCTCCGATGCCTTTAAACTTCAAAGACAAGCTCCAGTTGTTTGTAAACTCATCTATATAGCCAAAGACTTTTTGTTTTACTAGTTCCAGCTTTTGCGATATCTTTTTTGACATCTCCAAACTAAGGTCTCTATTTACACCACCGATAGAGATATAGTCAAACTGAACCCTATTTCCAGTAAGAAGTTCTTGTATCTCCATGATGTCTTCTCTATCACCCATTATCCTCATAAACATAGCTTCAAAACCTGCATTTTCACAAGTGTGAGAAAGACAAAGCATATGAGAGTGGATGCGGTCTAGCTCTAAAAGCATTATCCTAAGATATTTAGCTTTTTGACTTATCTCAGCTTCTAAAAGTTTTTCTATAGATGCAGTATAAGAGAGGGAGTGAGTAATAGCACAGAGTCCGCATACTCTTGCAACAACATAACCGACAGCATCAAACTTAAACTTTTGGGTGCAGGCTTTTTCTATTCCGCGATGAACAAAACCGACATCAGAATCAACACCGATAATCTTCTCGTTTTCACACTCAAATTTAAAACGCACAGGTTCTAAAAGTGATATATGCTGTGAACCGATGGGAATATTTATTGTTTTTTTATTCATAACCCATTTTACACTTTTTTAGCACAAATTTCAATAATACTTATTTAGGTATAATCTTATTATGAATAAATGGATGCAAATAGCTTACAATGAAGCAACACAAGGAATGCTTGCCAACGATGGCGGACCTTTTGGTGCTGTGATTGTTAAAGATGACAAAATTATCTCTCAGGCACACAATAAAGTCCTAAAGAGTAATGACCCTACAGCCCATGCAGAGGTAAATGCCATAAGAAAAGCTAGTAAGCTTCTTGAAACTTTTGACCTTGAAGGATGTGTGTTATACACTACTTGTAAACCATGTCCAATGTGTTTAGGTGCTATCTTTTGGGCTAGAATCGGCACTGTGTACTTTGGTGCTACAGAAGAAGATGCTGCTAAAGGTGGTTTTGATGATAAGCGTTTTTAGGAGATGCTAAGTGGTGAAAACAACGATGTAGTTTTTAAACAAATAGATGCTGAAGAAAATGCAGAACTATTTGACTTGTGGCTTCAAAAAAACGATAGAGAGATGTACTAACTTTTACAAGCTAGTGGCGTCTGAAGTGAGTCTTCATCAAGATATAGTCCTTTAGAACTTCCTTCTACTTGAACCCCAAACATATCTACTATCTCACGTTGAGAAATTATCGCTGATGGAATGATGTCTACTATAGAAGGCACTATTTCATCGTAATTAATCTTTGCATAAAAAGTAACTACCTCATCCATAGCCTCATACTTTGAAAATATCCACTGAATTTCGACCTTATTATCTTCAAGTGAAACACCGTTTAAAGTTAGAAAATGCCACTCTTTTTCTTTGTAAAACTCTTTTATTTTATCTATTACATTCTCTAACGAAACTTCAATCTTTATCATTATTTGTATCCCCTACTTTAAGTGCGTTATCTCTACGACTCACGATGCCATCCTCAGATGATGACTCTTTGAAGAGCTTAAACGGTTTTTCCATCTCTTTTGTCTTTACTTGTAAAATATCTAACGCTTTAACAAGTCCATCAATAAGAAGCTCAGGAGATGCCGCACATCCTGGGACATAAACATCAACAGGTATATATCTATCTATGCCGTCTTCAACATTATACATATCTCTAAAGACACCGCCCGTACATGTACAGCTTCCAAAAGCTACGACTACTTTAGGTTCTGGCATCTGAGTGTAAAGCTCTATAAGTCTTTCTCTACTTCTATAAGTAACTGGACCTGTCACTAAAAACACATCTGATTGTTTTGGGTTTCCTGTGTTTATGACTCCAAATCTCTCTAGGTCATATTTCGGGCCAAGAGCCGCGAGTATTTCTATGTCGCATCCGTTACAACTTCCAGCGTTATAGTGAAGTATCCAAGGTGATTTCTTCCTGTACTTTTTAAAACTAAACATTAGATAATCCTATTAGGTTTAGCATACCAAGTGTCAGTCCGATGCTAAGAACTATTTTTATAAGGTGGTTTATCTTTACTCTGGCAGTTGAGTTATCTACTAAGTTTACAAGTAAAAATACTACAACAAACAAAACTGCTCCAAGTAGTATGCTATTACCTGCAAAAAGCATAAGAAGAGAGTAAATAAAGACATACTCCAACCACTTAGCCATATATAAAAACTCAAAAAAAACTCCGCTAAACTCTACCTCAACACCGCCGACTATTTCCTGATGAGCTTCTGCGGCATCAAAGGGAGACTTTTTCAGTTTTACAGGGATGACAAGTAAAAAAGCCAAAAAGAGAAAAAACATAGATACAAGTTCAGAAGACCTACCTCTTATGGCATCTATGTCAAAAGTTCCATTTAGCATAAAAAATCCAACTGCGAGCATAATCAAAATAGGCTCATACGCTATGATAGAAAGCAGTTCTCTATTTGCCCCGATATGTGAGAAAATAGACCTAACACTAAAACCAGCAAGCACGATAAAGATAGATGAGAGTAGATGCAAGAAAACAACATAGAGAAGGTTCTCTCCTAGTATGACAAAAGCAACTACTACCCATAGTGTAACAAAGTGCATAATTCCCAAAATGGAGTGGTAAGGGTTTATAATGAATGCTTGTTTGCCTAGGAGTTTGTACATGTCATAGAAAGGCTGTAAAACAGGAGGACCTTGACGGTTTTGCATCCGAGCACGGACTACTCTTTCAAAACCGTAGATTAGACCACCGATAATTGGAGCAATAATTATTAGGATTATTTCTAGCATCTATGACTATTCTCCTTGTGTAGAGATTATAAACTATTTTATATTTATTTTGACTTTTATTTTGGGTTGTGTTATAATGACTTCATAATTACCTTCGGGTCACACCCTTCTTTGGGTGTCTAAATCAATCTATAAAATCTTTTATTTTCTCTTTTAATTCACAAAAATCGTCTTTATTTATCACTCCTATTTTATTTAATAGCCTTTTTAGCTGTACATTCTTATTTGAGGAATAAATATATTTTCATTTCATTATGTCATATTTTTAAAATAAC
>JAQIBW010000091.1 GCA_027858865.1 Sulfurimonas sp.
CATGAAAAAATTCAATCTTTTTAATGAGATAATCATTACAGACAAACCGACTTTACTACAAGCTATCAACACTTCAAAAGTATTTGGGATTAATACAAGTGGAGAAATCAAATACGAACCATTTGACAACAAAGATGTTCTTATTTACAAAGGTAAGCCAGAAATTGTAGAAAACTTTGAAAAAGTCTTAGGTAATAATTACCAGATAGTTGAAGATGAGGATAGAGTTTTGATAAAATCTTTTTCCAACTGGCAAGAGTTAATAGGAGTAAATACTCCAAGAGCATCTTATGATGACACAACAGCCGATGGTGTAGCAGAGTTTTCAAATAAAGATTTAGAAGATATTGGTTGGCATGCTACGGAATTTAATATTCATTATAGAACACTGGTTGAAGTTTTAGAAGAAGTCTGCGAAGGAACTATACTATGCATAGAGCAAGAAGACCCATATCAGTTTAGCGGTCTTGGTTTTTTAAGTGATGACAAAAATGCGAAAGAAGTCCTATTTAACTATTGCCAAACTAAGATAAAAGATATGATAGAAAATGACCCAGCTTTTAAAAGAGAAGATTAAACAGAGGACGAAGAATAAGCTGCACAATTATTTAAGATTGTTTAGGCTATCTGTTTTTAATAGATAGTAAGTATCTTTGAAGAATTATCATAGCTGAGATTGAGTCAATTCGTCCATCACGAACATACTTAATCTCGCCCTTCATCATATTTTCTGCTTCAAGTGATGAACCAGCTTCATCTTGATAGAAAACCTCACCTTCAAAGTCTACAAGATTCATAAAATGCGCAATTCTTCTTCGCATCTCATCTTCACTGCTACCACCTAATGGAATGCCAATAACAACTGCATCTACTTCCCACTCTTTTATAACTTTTTTAACTTCATCAGAAGCTTGATTTCTGTTTTTTCTAATAATTGGGGTGAGAGGAGTCACTAAATCTTTATGTGCCGAATAAGCTAAGCCTATACGTTTTAGTCCTAAATCTATTGCAATATATTTCATCATTTCTTCTTTTACTTTCCTAAACAAAAAGAGCCAAACATCTTATCAAGCATCTCATCATTTTCAAATGGTCTTGTTATAGATGCCATCTCTTTTACGGCCTCATTTAGATGAAAAGAAAATATTTCAAGTTCTTGATCTTGTAGTGGGAACAGTGCTTCTTCAATGTTCTTGAGAGTGTTTTGCACAGCCATTATCTGTCTTTGAGATATCAACATGATTTCATCAGAGCTATTATTTCTGTCCATAATATTTTTCAGAGTTTCTATAAGAGATATAACACTATCTTTAGAGTTAAGTTCTAGGTCAAACTTCATATTTTTAGCTACTATTTTGTCTTTTAAATCTATTTTATTTTTTATATATATGACATGCTTATTTTGTGTATGTTCCTCTACAAGAGAGAGTATTTGTTCATCTTCAGCATCTAAAACTCGAGAACTGTCAAATAGTGCGACAACAATATCTGACTCTTGGATTGCTTCTAATGAACGCTCAATTCCTATGCGTTCTATCTCATCATTAGCTTCTCTAATACCAGCAGTGTCAACAATACGAATAAGATGCGTTCCTATTTTTACCTGCTCTTCAATAGTATCTCTAGTTGTTCCGGCTATTTCACTTACAATTGCACGATTATAATTAAGAAGTGAGTTAAGAAGAGAACTTTTACCAACATTAGGCTTCCCAACTATTGCAACTTTAAATCCTTGCATTAGACCTTCTCTGGCCTTAGATGCTATAAGGGTTGACTTAAGAGAGCTATTTAACTCACTTAGTTTTGCTTCTATCTGCTTAACTAAATCCTCTGGCAAGTCTTCTTCTGCATAATCAATGCTTACTTCAGAATATGCAAGTATATGGATAATTTCATCTCTTATTTGCTCTATATACTCTTTTAGTGAACCTTTCATCTGCTTAGCTAAAATCTTAGCTGCGTCTTCACTTTTCGCTTCTATAAGCCCAGCTATTGCTTCTGCTTCGCTTAAATCAATACGACCGTTAAAAAAAGCACGCTTTGAAAACTCTCCAGCATTTGCAAGTCTTGCTCCTGCTTCTAGTGTAGCTTTTAGTATGCTTTGTGCAACTATAAAGCCTCCATGACACTGAATCTCAACAACATCCTCTGCAGTAAATGAATATGGTGCTTTGAAGTAGATAACTATGGATTCATCAATAAGTTCTTTTTCTTGATTGTGTATAGTGGTTAGTGTTGCGTATCTTGGAGAAAATTCTTTTTTGTGTGTAAGTTTTTTTACTATTTCTAAGGCTCTATCTCCACTTATACGGATGATAGCGATAGAGCCTATACCATTTGCAGTAGCAATGGCACTTATTGTGTCATTATCCATCTATTTAGTTCGAGTGATAATCATTTATAATGATATATTTTAGCCCATCACGAGTTGAGCGGATTGCGACATATTTATCCGGGTAAATTTCACGTAGTTCTCTTAGAGCGATTTGAACAAGAACACCGTCAAGCACTTTAGTTTGTGCTCTTCCATCTCTATCTACACTCTCTTTTACACTACTTAGGTATCTAGAAACTGACTCTTCTTGATTTTTCAAGAATTCTGCTATTTCAAGACGAAGTTGCAGTTGATATTTCGTGTTTATCCAGTTAAATATCATATATGAAAGCGCTTTATATCTATAACCTTCTTTACCTATTAGAAGTGCAGCATCTTCACCTTTGAACTCAATAAGCAATGTATTATCATCATATACGCTAACCTCAATATTTTCTATTTCAAAACAAATTGAGCTGAACAGTCTATTGATATCTACTTGAACAGTTTTCGCAATTTCTGCAGTTGACTTTAAATCTTCACCATCTAAGTTATCAAACTCATCATCATAATCAGCAAGATATGATGTAATATCTTCATCTTCGTCTTCTTCATCTTGTGTACTTACAAATGATTGAGGCATGATTGTATCGTTTAGGATAGTGTGAGGTTTTACTACTGCTTTTTTAACTTCTTCTTTTTTAACAGCAGGTTTATCTTGTTTTTTCTGTTTTTGAGGTTTAGAAAATGTTTTAGCTTTTGGTTTTTCTTTAACTTTTACTTCTCTAGTTTCTTCTTCCTTTTTAGATTCCAAACCTAGATTAGCATCGATTACAGCTACAATAATTGCACTCTTTTTAAAGAGTCCTAAAAAACCACTGCTTGGGTATTGAACAACTTCTATTTTAAGTTGTGTTACAGAACACTCCAACGAAGAAGCCGCATCTTGATATGCTTCTTCTAACGTTGCGGACTCTATCTTAATCATCTTTCTTTTCCATATTTTCTTTTTTCTCTATCTTTTTAGCATGGTCATGTACTGCTATTTCTGCTTCTTTGGCATTTTTAAACTGTGCATTTACAATGAACTGTTGTCCTATTGAGAAAAGGTTGTTTACAAACCAGTAAAGAACAAGTCCTGATGGGAATGTTAAGAAGAAAAATGTAAAGATTACCGGTAGGTATTTAAACACTTTTTCCTGAAGTGGATCAGTAAAGTTATTTGGAGTAAGTCTCTGCTGAAAGAACATTGAAGCACCCATTAAAATAGGTAGTATATAATAATCATCCATACGAGAAAGGTCTGTTATCCATAACATCCATGGAGCACCCTGAAGCTCAACAGCATTGAGAAGTACACGATAAATTGCAAAAAATACAGGGATTTGTAATAACATTGGTAAACATCCACCAAGTGGGTTTGCTTTATGCTTTTTATACATATCCATAACTGCAGCATTCATACGCTGTGGATCACTTTTATATTTTGCTTGAATTTCTTTAATCTTAGGTGAGATCTCTTTGATTTTTTGCATAGAGACCATGCCTTTATAAGTTAAAGGATAAAGTACTGCTCTAATCATAAGAGTAAGTGCAATAATAGACCAACCCCAGTTACCAAATATTCCATGTAACCATGAAAGAAGCTGAAAGAGTGGTTGTGATGCAAAAGTAAACCAACCATATTCTATAACATTAACAAGAACAGGTTTGATATTTTCAAGTACTTTATACTCTTTTGGCCCCACATAACCGTTAAATATCATATTTTGTGCACCGCCAAAATAGACTACCGGATTATCATCTCTATCTCTCTCAATTATAATATTAGAATCTTTTTTAAATCCATACATAACTGAAGCATTATATTGATCAAACGAAGCTACTAATTCAACTCCACTAAAAGTTTTTCTTCCTTCTGCATCACCATCAGCGATAATTGTCAGTAATTCATCATCAGTATATACCAAAGCACCAACAACTGCCATCATTTGCTCTGATTCATTTACTTGTGGTCTTTGACCTAAGTATACAAAGTATCTTTTATCTTGAGAAAGAGAAACCTTTGCATCGTAATGTCCGTCAGCATAAAAAGTAAGTTCTTTAGTAACAGTTAATGAAGATAGTTTTTGAGTTAAAGTTACTTTTTGAGGAGTACCGTTTAATGCTATTTTTTCTATATTTGAAGTATATGCTACTGTTTTAGACTCATTATTTAAAACTTCATCTTGAAATCTAACAAACAGTGGTTTCATTCCAGAAGAAGGAATCAGCTGAGCATGTCCACCCTCTTTAGTGTTGAACTTTGCTTGCAATAGTTCTTTTGAACTAATACGACCTAATGTGTCAATCTTTAAAATAAAATCTTTATTTGTTACAGTTAAAATCGTATTTGAAGAACCGGTTCCATATTTCTCTACTTCAGAGATAGAATGTCCTGTTGTTTGTTCTACAGTTGAAGAAACGTTCGATGAATCTTGCTTTAGTGCAATACTTTGTTCTGTTTTTTTATTAGCCTCTAAATTCTCTGGCTCCGCTGGTGGAAAAATAGCTGTATAAGCTACGAAAAAAATTACTGACATTGCTACTGCTAGCATTAGTCTCTGATTTGGTGTCAATTTATCTAACACATTCACCCTTTAAATGAAAAATTTTTTATTATATGAAAACGGTTTTTTTTATTTGGAACCAACCAATATTTTATAGAATCAACCCCTAATATTGTGGGCTTTACAGACAGTTTGTCGAGTAATGGATACTCTATTCCACCGTCGAATAATTGATTACAACGAAGTATTCTAATCAAAGTGTGGTAAAAAGCACTTGAAATGGAATTATTTTTAAAGTTAAGTCGTGCGAATTCACTACAAGACGGGTAATATCTGCAACTACCGAAGCCAATTAATGTA
>JAQIBW010000090.1 GCA_027858865.1 Sulfurimonas sp.
GGTTTGCTATGTGTAATATATGCTACTTTATGAAATGCTAATAAAAACATTAACTCTTTGTGAAGTGGTTAGAGTATGTATTTCTCATATCACGCTTAATTTTTTCAGAAATAGCCATACGACAAAAAGTTGTCTTAGGAATTCCTGACTTTTCAATATATAAAACATGCTCAATAGGAACATCAGTCACGTTAATATATTCTTTATCTTTTCTTTGTTTTTTTTCACTCATTGTTTTATCTCTCTTTGTTTGTTGTTTTAAAAGTATACACAAGACTACCTTTAAGTAAGCTTATGCAACTTTAGGCATTATTTTAGAAAGGGATATCCGATTCGTCTATATCGACAACAGGAACACTATCACGACTAGGCATTTCTCTATGGTGTTGATTCTCTTTTGGTATATTCTCGTGATGATAAGACGGCTGCTGTTTAGGCTCACTACTGCTTTGTTGATTATCGCCCTTGCTGTCTAGCATTTGCATAGTTTCAACTGTTACAGAATGCTTTGAGCGTTTGCCACCGTTTGCATCGACCCATTGTTCAAAATTCAATCTACCTTCGACTAAAATCTTACTACCTTTACGCAAATACTGATTAGCAACTTCGGCACTACGACCAAAAAAAGTTAAATCAACAAAACATACTTCTTCTTTTTTTTCACCATCTTTAGTAAACTTTCTGCTTGTTGCAATTCCAACATTAGATATAGCACTACCACCTTGACTATATCTCAACTCTATATCTCGTGTTAAATTACCAACTAAAATTATTTGGTTAAACATTTATTTTCCTTTCTAAATAAGTAGGTATCTCTTTTTCATTTACCATATTATTATAAATTTCATCAACAAAGTCGATAGATTTTTGCTTATCAGTAAATGAAAACATAATATTCATTCCGCTTCCCTTGTTGGAAACATATATGATATATGTACTTTTTCCTTGATATTCATGTTCTGTACTATTAATTCCAGAAACAAAACTTGTATCTATAACCTTTCCATCAAATTTAAAAATCATTATACACTCTCCATATATTCAAGATGGTTATTCCATCCTATTTCTTCCAACTCTTCACGAGTTTTTTTAAGCGTTTCAAAGCCAACTCTATGTAATACATCGTGACAATGTAAACATATATTTATCATCCGAGTATCTGTCTTCTTTGCTCCTTGCATGGCATGGTGTGGATAATCTAAATCTCTATTAGTATCACATACTTGACAAATTCCATCATTAAGATTAAGAATAAAATAAACTCTATCTCTCAATTCATCCGTACCAAAACGAACAGTAAGCGACCTATCAAACAAGTTCATATCATCAACAGGTCGTACCCGATTAGCAGCGACACTCTTTTTTAAGCTACCCTTTCGATTTTTGTTTTTACCTGAATATGGAACTTTTATCCGGTTAATTTTAATTTCAGATTTACCGAGCATTACAAACTATTCATATCAGATTTTTTATCAACTGTATCACTTGGTATTAGTTCAGCTTCAATAACTTTATCATCTGCAAAAACAGCATTTGCAATATCTTCGCCAATCGGTAACTTTTTAGTTAGCTTTTTAGTAACAGTTTTAAGTGCCATAGGATTATACCAGTCAAACCATACACCAGTAGGGGTATTAGTATTTTGATTTGAAGATACCATTCTATGCTTCTCAATTTCAGATTTATTCATAACTTCCACAAAAATTTCACCATTCGGACTTTTTGCCATAGCAACAGCATATTTAAATTTAGGATTTACACTATCCAAATCTTTAATAAAGGTAACGACCTCTTCAAACCCATTCATTCTATAATCAAATTCATCACTTTCAGTAACTATAAAAGATTTAATACTCCAACCCGTACGAGCTAATAAAGCCGTATACCCACGCGCACTAATAATTAGCTGAACACTAGCAACTTTTGCATCTTTGTTAGCTTTAAACGGTACTAAATATGCATGAGAAAGATTAGGGCTTAAATCTAAACCCAATTGAGCAACATTTATACACGCATCTAAAATACTTTGAGTGCGACATTCTCTCAATTTGTAATCATTCGCAACTTTAGCAGCAGTAGCCGTAAACTTAGAGGCTTTATCTTTATCGCCTAACAATGACTTAATCATTTGATGTTGAGCTATTAAGCCCTCATCTATTTGTGTTTTTCTTTTGTCTACTATTTCATTACTCATTTTCTACTCTCCATTTTCATAGTTTAATTTTTTATAAGCCCAAGAGTGGGCGGTACGTTCCGCAATATCTGAATAAATCAAATTCGCATCATTAACGCCTTTTTCTTTTTCAGCTTTTTTATAGTCAATATACTTAGTTAAAAGTCTTTGATGCTTGCTACGACCTTTTTCAAGTAGCTCTTGACTACAACGAAATACAAAAGGGATATTAGGCTTCATTTTTGGAACACAAACCCATCCAGTATATTCAGTTTCAACTTTATATCCGCACATTAAAAGTACATCATAATAAAATGCAATAGATAGATCATAGTTGTATTCTTCAATAAGCTTCTCAAACTCACGATGATTATTTGCCTTAGTTGATTTAACATCCATTAGCATACCGATTTTAGGATTATAAATATCAGGTCTTATCTGAAAAATTAACCCCGTTTCTAAATGCTTATGAAAAAAACTAACCTCCTTTTTTGTAGTTTCAAAGTTTATAAAATGCACGATAATGTGAACTAACTTTGCAATAGTTCGATACTTATCAATATCGCCCTGACCTACTACCATTTTATCAGGATTACAATCGCGCATATGTTGAGCTTGTTTTGTATCAAGTCCAATAGTAGGACTTTCAATATACATATCTTCGACCAAGTGAGGCAATAAAATACAATCATGGCATAAGTTCCCCTCATCAAACACTGGCTTTGTAAAGTCGAATAAGTGCCTATTCTCAAACGCTCTAACCGATAAATCAATCAATGGCAACTTAGTAGATGAAAGATAACCAGTTGAATGATAATCGCTATTTGGCATACCTTCAATCATTTTGTTAAATTGAATAATATCAGAACTTACTGATTCATCATCAGATTTAATATTAGTAGCTATTGCTATTGGTTCATCTTCAAAATCAAGCTCAATCACGATACTAATCCAACACTTAACAAACTTTCTCCAAAACCTGCATCGGATAGCATTTCTTTAACTTTATCTAAAATCTTTAATTCAGATACTGAGTGTTTAACCTTAAACTGCAATTTAACATCGATATAGACTACTTTTTTATCATCTTCTATATTTTGTACTGGAGGGGTAAACTTAGGCTCTTGAATAACCTCATGCAATACTTCAACTTTAGAACTTTTAGTAATCTCTTCTTTTTGAATAAGTCCAGCTTTTACGTTTTGAAGCTTTGCAATTTCAGAATCACGACAACTTATAGCAAATTCTTTATAGCTGTTAAATTGTTCAATGTCATGATTATTAAAATCATCAATAATAAGTTCAATAGTTTTTAAATCCATGTTTCCATAATTAACTTTAAATATATTACGAATACGATTCTGTTTTTTAATAACTTCTTCTTGAGCTTCACTATCTGCATCTTTTTTAGCTTTAGCAGCAACACTTTCCATTACTGCATCTTGACGTTCAATCTCAGAGGCTATAAGAGCATCTAGTTTAGTTTCATACTCTTCATCGCTTTCAATATTAATAATGCCCTGAACATGTACGATTGTAAGCGGAGAAGCTAGTCCAGACTTTAATGATAAGTTTTCTAACTTCATCAATCGCATATCATATTTATCTTGCTTACTTTTACAAGCAATAACACGACCTTCAATAGTTTCACTTGCTTTTTTAGTTAATGCACCTTTTGAAGTTACAGAACCTAATAAAATCAAATCAGATACATCAACTTTTTGAAATTCAAATCTAAGATTATAAGTTTCAATCAGTTCTTCGGCATATAATCCCAACTCTTTAGTAATAGATAACTTTTGCTCACTCTCAAACACTGCAACATCTTTTTTAATGCTCTCACGCTTTAAATCAATAAGAGTCAAGTACTCTTTAACATTAGTTTTAAATGAGTCAATATCCTCGCTCTCACTTGCTACTTTATCCTTGCGAAATGTATCAATAAACTTAGCCGACTTATTCAAGTCAGACATCTTAGCTTTAGCAAATACCAAGTTATCAGCAGTTACTACAAAGTTATATTCATCTTTTGCAAGTTCACCAGTTATATAGTCAATGATTGAAGTATCAACCTTTACTAATTGTTTAATCGTCTTTTTATCTTCTAATAGTGCAATTTCCATTATCTCAACCCTCTTATTTTATTTTTTGCTTGTTTAACTACTGAGATATTTTCTTTTAAAGCAAGATGATTATAAATAGGAATACGCTCGCATGTATCATCTTCATAATGAAACCATACGGAGATATTTCCTGAATAATCTACTTTAACAATCTTCGCCTGTTTACTACTAACTATCTCATTTATAAGCGAAATAGCAAACTTTTTCATCTGTTTTCGTGTTGTCATTTTAAACCTTTACGCATATTCTCGAACTATAAATAGAGTACCAAACAAAAGCACTCCAACTAATAACATAACACTCACTAAAACCACTTCATAGAGGTTTTTAAAATACATAACTCTAGCTTGTTTAATAGCTTTTTCATAATATAGCCCACGCATAACTACCATCTGTAACCATAACATCAGGCTCAAATATCTTGTCAAACCATTTAGTTAAAATCTTCATTTTCCAGTCCTTTTATTTTTAAGTATGCAGAATTATAACGATATAAATCTTTAAGTAAGCTTATGCAACTATGTTTAAGTTTGTTTAAGGTTTAAAGTGCTACAATTTCCATAACAGATTGAAAAAGGATTGATATGCATAAAGTGATAGACTACTCAGCAACACCAGAAGTATTATGGTTACTAGGCTCTCTATGCTTAGTTCTTTTAGTGACTTTAGTTGTAGCTGTTTATAAGATGTAATGATGAACATAAAAGCACTAATAAACGAAGCAAAAGCACACATAAAACAGTTGGCGAGCATGAAGCTAGATTTACAGATGATTAAGTTGATGGAGAAGTAAGATGAATATACCGACTTATAGAGGTAAGAAGATAGATAGTGATGAGTATGTTGAGGGGTTTGAAGATATATATAACGAATGGGTACAGAGCGGATATGAAACCATGAAGTGCTTAAGCTTAGATAGAAAGGATAGATTCAAAGAGTATAGCATTGGAAACATACATGTATCAACCTGGCAAGAGAACTTTGATAGGTATATGAAGTATAGACTATAAATACTTTTGGGTCCTTAGGAC
>JAQIBW010000261.1 GCA_027858865.1 Sulfurimonas sp.
CTATAGAATAATACTATAATAATATGCTAAAATTCCATTAATAAAAAGAATCTCTTTTAATAATAGGAAAATTTATGTCATTTGAAAAACTAGGGCTTATCAAGCCATTGCTTGGAGCTATTAAAGAGTTAGGTTATGAACATCCAACACTTATACAAAAAAGAGCTATTCCTTTAGTCTTGGCAAAGAGCGATATTTTTGCGACTGCTCAGACTGGAACAGGCAAAACAGCAGCTTTTGCACTCCCGATTTTACAAAAACTTAGAAACACTACTGCTGATGAAAACAGAGCTATCAGAGCTGTGATTTTATCACCGACTCGTGAGCTTTCTATCCAGATACACGAAGATGTAAAAAACTACTCTAAGCATATGAGTATTACTAGTGCTATATTAGTAGGTGGAAAAAATATAGAGGCTCAACAGCGTATGCTTAAACAGGGTGTTGATATTGTCATAGGAACTCCTGGACGTTTTATGGAGCTTATGGAAAAAGGTTTAGACATTTCAAACATAGAAGTGTTTGTAGTTGATGAAGCAGATAGAATGCTGGATATGGGTTTTTCAAAAGAAATAAGAAGAATCCACCTTCAACTTCCAAAAAGACATCAAACTCTACTATTTTCTGCAACATACAGTGATAAGGTTAGAAAGTTATCAAAACAAATCCTTACAAAACCTGCTTTCATAGAGACTGCTAAGAAAAATACAACCGTAGATACTATTAACCAAGTAGCATATATGGTTGATTCTGATAGAAAAGCAGAGCTTTTGGCTTATCTTATTGGTTCAAGAAACTTTCCTCAGGTTTTAGTTTTTACTAAAACAAAAGTCAGTGCTGATGCACTGTTTTTAGAGCTTCAAAAAGATGGTCTTAAATGTGGAATAATCCATGGAGATAAAAAACAGGCGAACAGATTAAAAACTCTTGCTAAGTTTAAAGAGGGCGAGATAAGAGTTCTTGTCGCAACTGACATAGCATCTAGAGGTTTAGATATAGAAGAACTCCCATACGTAATAAACTACGAGCTTCCGTCTATCCCAGAAGATTATGTTCATAGAGTTGGAAGAACAGGTCGCGCTGGTAGAGATGGTGAAGCTATTTCACTTTTAGATATATATGATAAATATGATATTAAAGATGTAGAGAGACTTATCGGTCAAAAAATACCGCAAGAAGTTGTAGAGGGTTTTGAACCTGATCCTACTATTAGAAGAAAAGATCAAGAAGAGCTTAAACTAAAAAGTGAGCATAAAAAAGTAGAAAAAAAGAGAGTTAGAACACCGGCTAAAAAAGCTTTTGTAAAACCTGTTTCAAAGAAAAAAAGAAAAACAACTAAAAGAGATTAGTCGTCATCAAATAAGCGGTGATATAGTAAACCATAACTAATATATGTCATCGGTATACTCCAAATCAAACCAATGCCAAGAGGAATAGCGCTTACTATAATGATTATCCCGCTAAGAAGAGATAATCCGAAAAACTTAAACCACTGCTCTGTTACAGTTTTACGAGATAGTTCCATCGCTTCCCATACATCAAGCTCCTTATCAACTATCAGTGTATAAACAAATGCATAAGAGACAGCAAGATATACTCCGGGAATGATAAGAAGTATAAACCCGATTGTAAGGATTATTGTCATTGCTATGTAGGCTAACATAATAGGTATTATCATCCCAAAGTAGTCAAAGATAGATGGGATTGTCAACTCTTCTTCTCTTGCACGCTTTACTCCAAGAATCATAATCCCGATTAAGATAGGAAGAGTAAAAAGCATTTCTACAGTCGAAGAAGCATAAATACTTACTAATGATTCACTATTTGGAAATATGAACTCTACAAGTGATTTAACAAATATAGCTATTAGAGCATATATTATTATTGAGCCTATAAAAGTAAGTTTAACTCCCTCTGTACGACGAAAGCCCTCTTTTAAGACACCAGTTATAGAGAAATCGTAAGTCATATCAAGCCTTTTTCGTTATTATATCACTATGTTTGAAAATTATGAATTAGAAATATTATACCAAGATGAATATTTAGTGTGCATAAATAAACCAAGTGGACTTTTAGTTCATAAGTCTATGATAGATAGACATGAGATATATTTTGCTATGAAGATGCTGCGTGATCAGATAGGGCAGTGGGTATATCCTATTCATAGGCTTGATAAACCAACATCCGGTGTTCTTTTGTTTACTCTTGATAAACACACAGCTAAACTTATATCAGAGCAGTTTAGAGAAAAGACTACAAAAAAAACATATATATGTGTAGTCCGTGGATATACAGAAGCATCTGGGCTGATAGACCATGCACTTAAAGAAAAACTAGACAAGATTGCTGATAAAAATGCAAGTAAAGATAAAGAAGCTCAAGAGGCGATAACAGAGTATGAAAGGCTAGACACAGTTGAGCTTGACTTTGCTGTAGGAAGGTACGACAAAACTCGTTACTCTCTTGTAAAAGTAAAACCGCAAACAGGACGAAAACATCAGATACGAAGACATATGAAACATATCTCGCATCACATTTTAGGTGATACTAACTATGGACGTGGAGAACACAATATATTTGTACGAGATCAGTTCGATTGCCATAGGCTACTTCTTCATGCACTATCTTTGGAGTTTAAGCATCCATATAGCGGTGCAACACTGCTTATAGATGCTAAGCTAGATGAGACTTTTAGTTCTATTCTTGATTCATTTTTCCCGCAGCACACGACACAAAGCTCTTTGCTTTAAGTCCAGTTGCAGTAAAAGCTCCAAGTTCTTCATCATCCATCGGATAACCTAAGCCTCTCATCTTTTTGCGAAATAGCTTCTCATGCTCTTCATCTTTTATCTCAAGCCTTACTACTCTCGGCTCTTGTTCTAAGTCGACTTCAACTTCACCAAACTCTTCTTTTAGTGATTGTTTTACAGTGTTTGCACATCCACCGCATTTTATGTTTAGTGCTTTAAAACTTTTTTTCATTATCTTTCCTCGTATAAATACTAGAGCAAATATAGTTCCGATTCCGGATTTTTTTTCTGATTTTATGAGGTTTACCAAGTATTACAAAGTTACACTAAAAGATAGCAATTTTTGGATTGTTAAATATTTTAGTTTGAGTTATGATTTCAAAATAAAATAACAGCGGAGGTACTAAGATGAGTTTCATATCAAACAAAAGTTTAGAGCAAGCGGATAATGAGGTATTTTCAATTATAGAGGGTGAGTTAAAGAGACAAACTAACCATTTAGAGATGATTGCAAGCGAGAATTTTACAAGCCCAGCGGTTATGGAAGCTATGGGTTCTGTTTTTACAAATAAGTACGCTGAGGGTTATCCATACAAGAGATATTACGGTGGATGTGAGTTTGCTGATGCTGTTGAGCAGTTGGCGATTGATAGAGCTTGTGAGATATTTGGTTGTAAATTTGCAAATGTTCAACCACACTCAGGAAGCCAAGCAAATGCTGCTGTATATGCGGCGCTTTTAAAAGCCGGTGATAAACTCTTGGGAATGGATTTAAGTCATGGTGGACATTTAACTCATGGTAGTAAACCGAGTTTTTCAGGTCAAAACTACTCAAGCTTTACTTATGGAGTTGAGGCTGATGGTAGAATGGACTATGACAAGATTATGGATATCGCAAAAGCTGTTAAACCAAAAATCATAGTTTGTGGTGCGAGTGCTTATGCAAGAGAGATAGACTTTAAAAAGTTTAGAGAGATTGCTGATTCTGTTGGAGCTATCATGTTTGCTGACATAGCTCATGTGGCAGGTCTTGTTGCGGCCAACGAGCACATGAGCCCGTTTCCTCACGCTCATGTTGTCACAACTACTACTCATAAGACTCTAAGAGGTCCAAGAGGCGGTATGATAATGACTAATGATGAAGAGATGGCTAAGAAGATAAACTCTGCAATTTTCCCAGGTATTCAGGGTGGTCCACTTATACATGTCATCGCCGCAAAAGCTGTTGCATTTAAAGAAATCCTTGACCCATCTTGGAAAGAGTACGCAAAGCAAGTAAAGGCAAATGCAAAAGTACTTGAAGTAGTTTTAACAAAAAGAGGATATGATTTGGTATCTGGTGGAACGGATAATCACTTAGTCTTAGTATCGTTTTTAGACAAAGATTTTTCAGGTAAAGATGCAGATGCAGCACTTGAGAGAGCGGGAATCACTGTAAATAAAAACGGTGTTCCAAATGATACAAGAAGCCCGTTTATAACAAGCGGTATCCGCATAGGAAGCCCAGCGTTGACAGCTAGAGGCATGAAAGAGGCAGAGTTTGAACTAATTGCAAACAGAATTTGCGATGTTTTGGATAATATTACTGATGCAGAGCTTCATGCTAAGATAAACAAAGAGTTAGAAGAGTTAGCAAAAGGCTTTGTGATTTACAATAAATCAACTTTTTAAAAGAGTAAAAAATGGATGAAATTTCACTCCTACACGATGACTATAAACAGATAGAAAAAGCCATTAAGTACATTGATGAAAATTTCAAAGAGCATCCATCGATTGATGTGATTGCAAAAAATATAGGTATGAGTAAATTTCATTTTATACGAGTTTTTAAAGAGTATGTGGGAGTTACTCCAAAACAGTTTTTACACTCTGTTACGCTAAACTACGCAAAAGAGCATATAAAAGAGTCCAAATCTATTTTAGATAGTAGTTTGGATATAGGACTATCAAGTAGTAGCAGACTTCATGAACTTTTTGTAAATCTCATCGGAGTAACCCCTAAAGAGTGGAGAGAAAAAGGAAAAGATGTTCTTATAACTTACGGTTATGGAGAGACTCCTTTTGGTGAAGCGCTTATCGGTTTTACCGATAAAGGAGTCTGCTATTTGGGCTTTATTGATGATAATAAAAAAGAGATTTTTCAAAGATTTAATGAACTTTGGGAAAATGCAAATCTTTATTTTGATGAAAAAGCAGCAAAAGAGTACCTAAACAATATCTTTATAAAAAACAAAAAGTACTCCCT
>JAQIBW010000200.1 GCA_027858865.1 Sulfurimonas sp.
TCAGAACAGATTCTTGTTCAGCTAACAAGTCCCAGCCCATTGTAAAACTAGACGCTACAAAATTTTCTTTAACTCTTTTTATAGCCAAAACATCCTTAACAACTCCATTTTTTGTTCGCTTCACTCCAACTCCAACTTCAAATTGGGGTTTAAAAAGTACCAAAATCTTATCACTTGCCAATCTGTCGCTATCTTTGAGAATCAAATCTATTCCTATGAAAGAGACATCACAAGTTACTAAATCAAACTTTTCGTCTGAACTGAACTCTCTTATATCTGTTTGCTCAAACAGTTTCACCCGCTCATCAGCTCTCAAACTTTCATGTATTTGCTCACTTCCTACATCAACACATGTTACGCTTTTTGCTTTTTGCTCCAACAGAACCTGAGTAAAACCACCAGTACTGCTTCCTATATCAAGACAGTTTTTCCCTTCAACACTTATATTTCTAAAATTTTGTAAAAATCCCTTGAGTTTATAACCCGCACGACTTACATATTGTACTTTAGCTTCTATTTCTATTTTGTTATTTTCACTTACATCAAATGATGCTTTTAAAATCACTACACCATCCACAATAACTTCTCTATTTTTTATCATTTCTCCAGCTTTATTTCTACTTAAAGCTAACTCATTTTCAAATAAATAAACATCCAATCTCATAATATCTCTTTCATATTAATTTTCTCATATCTTTTTCACTAAGCACTTCAACTCCCAAGCTAATAGCCTTATCATACTTACTTCCCGCATCTTCTCCAAAAATCACAAAATCTGTTTTTTTAGATACGCTTCCTGCTACTTTAGCACCGTGTTTTTCAAGAATAGTTTTAACTTCTCCCCTACTTTGGCTCATACTTCCTGTGACAACAACTGTTTTACCAGAAAAAATAGACTCTATAGTATCTTGCTTTTCTAATTCATGTGGATTTACTATCTCACAAAGAGCTATAATCTTATCTTTGTTTACATGTAAAAACTCTTCAAGGCTGGTACTCATTTCGCTTCCAAAACCATCTAACTCAACCAACTGCTGAGCACTTACATGCATCCACTCTTTTCCAAAGTTTAAAGCAATCGCTTTAGCAGCAACTTCACCGATATGCTCAATTCCAAGTCCATATATAAATCTATCTAAACTCATACCCTTACTCGCCTCAATTGACTTTAAAAGTTTTTTTGCTTTTTTCTCTTGAAAACCATCAAGTTTTAAAAGAGTTTCAATATCTAAATCATACAAATCTTTTACACTGTGTATAAGTTTTTCGCGGTGCAGCTGTTCTACAATTTTTTCACCTAAACCATCTATGTACAAAGCTTTTTTTGAAGCATAGTGTATGATAGAATTTACAACTCTATCTTCACATGTAAGATTTTGACATTTTATAAGTTTACCTTCATCCAAAAGCTCACTCTTACATGTAGGACAGTGAGTAACTCTTTGAATCTCTTTTTCACTTCCGTCACGTCGCTGCTCTATCACTTTTATGATTTTAGGAATCACATCACCACTTCTTATGATGATAACCCAGTCGCCTATTTTAATGCCTTTTCTTTTTATCTCATCAAAATTATGAAGTGTTGCTCGCTCAACTGTAACGCCGTCTATATCAACTGGTTCTACTTCAGCAACAGGAGTTATAACACCAGTTCTTCCTACTTGAAAAGTTACATCTTCTATACGAGTTATCTTTTCAAGTGCTGGAAATTTATAAGCACACATCCATTTTGGATATTTAACAGTATAACCCAAATCTTCTTGCAATTCCACGTTGTCCACTTTGATAACCATACCATCCATCATCATGCTTATACTGTCGCGCTCTTGAAGAATTTTTTTGTAAAACTCTTCTATCTCTCTCATGGAGGAACAAGCCTGGTTCATTGGTGGTTTTAAAAATCCTAGAGAGTATATAAAATCCATTCTTTTTGAAAGTAAAGGCTCATTTAGTGAGTTTGCCCCTATCCCCCATGGCTGAAAAACAAGTCTTCGCTTAGCGGTTATTTTTGAATCAAGTTGCCTTAAACTTCCCGCAGCCGCATTTCTAGGATTTGCAAAAAGTGCTTCTCTCTCATCGAGTCTCTCTTTGTTTATGATTTCAAAGTCAGCCATCTTAATAACTACTTCACCACGAATCTCTATCCTTTGATTATAATCTATCTCTAGAGGAACTGAGCGAATTGTTCGAACATTTACAGAAACATCTTCCCCTATTTTTCCATCCCCTCGAGTTATAGCCTGAATTAGTTTTCCATTTTCATAAATAAGATTTAAACTAGCCCCATCAAACTTTGGCTCACAAAAAAAGCTTGGATTGTCTACGTTTTTATGAATTCGTTCAAACCAAATAATAAGACCATTTTTGTCAAATATATCTTCCATACTCCACATACGGTTTATATGAGTAGCCTTAGAGAAAGAGTCTCTAACAATACCGCCAACTTTTCTTGTTGGTGAGTTTGCATCTACATGTAAAGGATTTTGTTTTTCATATGCCTCTATATCGCGATAAAGCGCATCATACTCTTCATCTGTAGCGATAGGGTTATCCTCTACATAATAAGCATGAGCCCATTTTTTTAAAATTTCAATTTGTTCTTTGTAATTTTCTTTTGTCAGGTCTTAGGATAGCTAAAATTGGTTTAAAAGCTAATATGAGATAAAGTTTTAAGCAGATAATTATCTTAAACTATTAGATAAAAATATTTTATATTGTAAAAAACCTTTGTTAATTATTTTCAATTTCTTGTTCATACACTAAATCCAACAAGGATATAAAATCAAGAGGTTTCATATATCCAACAAATTCGTCAACAACATCCATAGTTTTAGGGTCAATTATATAATTTGTAGGGAAGTATTTTACTTTTAAATTTTTT
>JAQIBW010000180.1 GCA_027858865.1 Sulfurimonas sp.
CTTTTGGAGTTGACCTCAATAGAAACTTTTCTATAGGGTTTACTACAAATAACGATACTACTTCAAATGTTTATTCTGGGCCAAGTGCTTTTAGTGAACCTGAGACAGCTGCACTAAGAGACTTTGTAATTTCTCATGAAAATATCACAATTGCACTAGATTATCATTCTCAAGGAAATGTTATTTTTCCTGCGCACAACTTTATGCATGAAGATGCAGTAGATGCAATTGATTTAAATCTTTTAGCATCAAATATGGCGGAAGAGATTAGAAAAGAGTCAGGTCGCGAATATGGTGTTCATATGGGTAAACCTCCTGTTCATCTTATATCAGGAAGTGGTAGAGAATTTTACTATGGACAGGGTGCACTATCATTAGTCGTGGAAGTAGGAACTAGAAATATTAGTGATTATAAAGAGCATATGAGTGAAAATATATATGAAAACCTTCCAGCACTTATATTTGCTTTATCTGAAGCAAATAACTATAAAAAAGAAAATGCACTTTCTAGAGTAGAAAATTTTATAGCTACTGATATTGCTTCTAAAGAGATTGAACTTAATTGGGACTATCCTGATGATGATACTGTTTACTTTGAAGTTTATCGCTCAAGTAAGAAAAAAGGTTTTGCTCAGGCTTCAAATAGAATAGGAATGACAAAACTAAATACATATACAGACAAAAATCTTAGTGCATCTACAAATTACTATTACTTTATAAGAGCAGTATGCAAAAAAAGACATATAAAATCACCATATGCACAAGTTCTTGGAGTTAGAACTCATCCAGCGGAAAATATGTTTTCAAAGATTTTATATCCACTAGCTGACAAGATTGGTTATGTTGGAGAAAAAACTAAAAAAAATGCAGATCATTTTGGAAATAATTCTATGTTTGTAGGTATCTCTGAAAGTAAGGGAGAATGTTTTGGTGTATGTGGGTTTTCATTATCTACTATACCTAACAATGCAATCATTACTGGTGCTTCAATTTCTTTTTATCCTATGAACAGAGTTTCTGTTCAAGTTGAAAGTTATGGAGAATGGAGAGTTGGACAGATTGATGAGAGAACTATAGACAACATAAGTAGTTTTGATGACATCAAAAATGCAAAGTCACTTAGTTTCATAGATAGACCGACTGGTTCTGCTCAATTATCTCAAGGTATCTGGAGAACATATAAGTTTGCGGCACAAGAAATATCTGTTTTACAAAAATCATTAGCTCGCTCAGAAGCACTTTTCAAGTTTGAAGGGCCATCTTCATTACCATTAGATCGTGCCTCTCAACTTATGCAGTGGGATATAGGGTATGGCAAATTTAGTGGTGGTCTTTCATATAGACCAAAGCTTGATATATTATATACAGTTGCTGAAGCAAAACTTGAACTTCAGTCATCAAGAGAATTTACAGCACTAAAAAATGAAATATTAGAAAATGAGTTAGTAGCCGGATATGATAAAGATGGAAATAAAAAATACTCTTGTATAGAGTTTGATCTTTCACAATGGCCCGAGATGGATAATACTGTGATTTCAAGTGCATATATAGAGATAGATGCTATCAATGTAAATTCTACTAATAGACTTCGTTTTCATATAGAGATGGTTAAGCCTTGTGAAGGTGAAAATACATACGAAAAGATCAAGAGAAGAGAAATTATTGAGAGAATAGGTTATGATATCAGTGTATCTGATATAAAATCAGAACCTAAGCAAAGATTTGTATTTGATACATATGCTATAGATGAAATGGTAGAAAATATAGATAAAGATTCTAAGGCTGTATTTGTGATATCGGCTTCATCACACAAAGCTCTTTCAAAAAATCAAGATGTTACATTTATGGATGATAAGAGAATAAAGAGACCTTCTTTAACAATTAATTATATTAAAAAGCGTCGTAATCCACCAGCGAAAGTTGAAAACCTAAGATATAGTATTGAGAGTAATGTTATAAAGCTAGAATGGGATATACCAAATGATGAAGGATATAAAGGAGTGATAGTAGTTAAAAATCCGTTCAGAGTTCCTTGTACGCCATATGATGGACAAAAGCTTTATGGAGGAACTGATAACTATACATATGATAATTTTGGTGATAGTAGTATAAACAAATACTATGCTGTTTTCTCTTATGATGATGTGCCAAACTTTTCAGAACCTCTGTTTCTAGAGCTAAATTCAAAAGAAAGATAGATAGCCAAAGGCTGTCTATACTTTACATAAATAGACAGTTTCAAAAACTTCCCAACCGATTAAGAAACTTCTACGCAACCACCCCCTATAAGTCCCATCCACAAACACAGAGCCCTTGTTTAAAAGGCCTAGAAAGACTTCGAGTTGAAGCTTTTGAGATTGTTTGAGATCATTGAAAACTAAGCAAGTAAATAGACTTAATAACTAACGAAACAGTTAGCGATTAGGCATT
>JAQIBW010000201.1 GCA_027858865.1 Sulfurimonas sp.
GCTATTCGTCTAAAAGCGATGTTAGATGAAAAGACCATAGAAGAAAGTAACTATATAAATCCTCAAAATCTTGAGAAGATACAAAGAGATTTACTAAAAGATAGTTTTAAAATCATAAACAAGTTCAAAAAATTTATGATTTTTCACTTTCATCTAAATATGGTCGCATAATGTTTTTTTCTTTTATCTCTAATTTAAAAGCAAAAGCAAATCGTTCAAAGCTTAAAGAAGAAGAATTTGAGTTTTTATTTGAATAGGATAATAGCGGAGAATATGTAGTTTTTGATACAGAGACAACAGGTCTAAATCCAAAGAAGGATGAAATTCTTTCTATTGGAGCCGTTAAGATAAAAGATAATAAAATTATTACTTCAGAAACTTTTGAAGTTTTTATAAAAAATTCTGGTGAAATCAGCTCTAAAAGTATAGAGATACATAGAATCCGTCCGGTTGATTTAAAAAATGCCAAATCGACAGATACAGCTATACGAGAATTTTTACATTTTATAGGTTCACGCCCATTAATCGGGTATTATTTAGAGTTTGATGTAAACATGATTAACAAGTATATTAAGCCAATGTTGGGAATAACTCTTCCAAACGAAAAGATAGAAGTATCCGAAATATACTTTGATAAGACAATTTCTTTGATTCCACAAGGAAATATTGATTTACGATTCGATACAATCTTAAAAAAGTGTGGCGTTCCAGACATGGGAGCGCATAATGCTGTAAATGATGCCATTATGACAGCAATGATTTTTCTTAAGTTGAACGCCAAAGGAACAAAGTCCCTTTGACTACGCTAACGCTAAGTTTGCTTCAGCAGCAGGCTCACGCGCCTAGCCGCTTATGAAATAAAAAATAATTAAATTAACAAAGGAAAAATAATGTCAGACAATAAGCCAGTTTTTAAACCAAACAAAGAGTTCGCTAAAAATGCAAATATTAGAAATATGTGTGAATACCACGATCTTCAGGACAAAGCAATAGAAGATTATGAGGGTTTTTGGGGTGATTTCGCTAAAGAAAAGATTGATTGGATTGAGCCTTTTGATAATGTTTTAGATGAAAGTAATGCTCCATTTGTAAAGTGGTTTGATGGTGGTAAATTAAATGTTTCTGCTCAGTGTATAGATCGTCATTTAGATTCTCGTAAAAATAAAGCTGCTATCATTTTTGAAGGTGATAGAGGTGATGTTCAGACTATTACTTATTTGGATTTATATAAAAATGTAAATAGATTTGCGAACCTTTTAAAAGAAGACTTTAATGTGAAAAAAGGTGATAGAGTTATTATCTATATGCCAATGATTCCTGAAGCTGCTTATGCAATGTTGGCATGTGCTAGAATCGGTGCAATCCACTCTATCGTGTTTGGTGGATTCTCTTCTGAAGCACTACGTGATAGAATCGAAGATGCAGAAGCAAAAGTGGTTATTACTGCAGATGGTGCTTTTAGAAAAGAAAAACCATATATGCTAAAACCAGTTGTTGATGCTGCACTTACTGGTAAAACACCAGTTAAGAAAGTTGTTGTTGTTCAAAGAAACCATGAAGATGTTGAATGGGTAGCGGGTAGAGATTATTCATATAATGAAATGATTACAAATAAGTCTACTCATTGTGCTCCAGAAGTGATGGATAGTGAAGATCCTCTTTTTCTACTTTATACATCAGGTTCTACGGGCAAGCCAAAAGGTGTTCAGCATAACTCTGCTGGCTATATTCTTTGGGCTCAAATGACTATGGAATGGGTGTTTGACGTTAAAGAAAACGATACTTACTGGTGTACTGCTGATGTAGGTTGGATTACAGGTCATACATACATCGTTTACGGTCCTCTTGCAATGGGTGCAACTACTGTAATGTTTGAGGGTGTTATAACATTCCCAGATGCTGGTCGTCCATGGTCAATGGTTGAAAACCATAGAATTAACCAATTTTATACAGCTCCAACTGCTATTCGCGTTTTACATAAAATGGGTGAAAATGAGCCTAAAAAATACGATTTAAGCTCTTTAAAAGTTCTAGGAACAGTTGGTGAACCAATCGATCCTCCTGCATGGAAATGGTACTACGAAGAAGTAGGTCAAAGTAAGTGTGCAATCGTTGATACATATTGGCAAACTGAGACTGGTGGACATGTTGTCTCTCCACTTCCTGGTGCTACTCCGATTAAACCTGGATGTGCTACATTCCCACTACCAGGAATAATGGCTGAAATATTAGATCCTGCTACAGGTGAAAAAGTTGAAGCTGGTGAAAAAGGTTATATGTGTATTACTAAGCCTTGGCCTGCACAAATCCGTGGTGTATGGGGTGATGAAGAAAGATATATTAAATCATACTACGGTGATGTTGAAAAAGACGGAAAACCAGTTTATTTTACAGGTGACGGCGCTGTTTATGATGAAGATGGTTATATCACTATTACAGGTCGTACAGACGATGTTATTAATGTTTCTGGACATAGAATGGGAACAGCTGAAGTTGAAGCTGCAATCAAGAAGCATCCAAATGTAGCAGAAGTTGCAGTTGTTGGTAAGCCACACCCACTAAAAGGTGAGGGTATCTTCGCGTATATCGTACTAAAAGAGGATGATGGTATAGCTGATGAAGTTGAAGAAGTGAAAGCTATTAACAACATTATCAAAAAAGAGATTGGTAGTATCGCTCTTTGTGATGATATGGTTTTTGTTTCAGGACTACCTAAAACTCGTTCAGGAAAAATCATGAGAAGAATTCTTCGTGCTATAGCTAAAGACGAAGAAGTAACTCAAGATATTTCAACTCTTGAAGATCCAAGTATCGTTGCTACAATAGCAAGTAAAGTTCAAAGTTGTTCTTTATAATATAAAATATAAAACTCTTGGGAGTTATCCTGAGAGTTTTAACTCATTTTCAAGTATGAATGAATACTCACTCTCTAATTATTAAGAGTATTATAGTTATACTACTTTTTATTATATAACAAAGGCCGTATTATGAAATTATCTATTCAGTTGAGATTACAGATTCTTATATTTAGTGCAATGTTTTTTATGTCTTTAGCTCTTGCCTTACAGTTCGTAAATGAAGTAAATAAAGCAACTGATAAAAATATACAAAACTACACAAATGAAACTTATGATGTAAAAAAGAATGAGTTAAAGATGTTTACCTCTATTGTTGTAAAAACACTTAACTCTTTTTATGAAAAAACATCAATTGAAAATGTAAAAAAAGAAGTTTCTAGTGGTTTGACACAGCAGATGGAACTGCTCTTTTTTATAGAAGAAAATGAATATGAAAAAAACAAAAATAGACTCTCCAGCAATGAACTTAAAAATCATATTAAAAATATTGTTAGTACAACTAGATATTCAACTGATGGATATTTTTGGATAAATGATCTTGATGCTGTAATAATAGACCATCCTATAAAACCGCAATTGAACGGTAAAGATATGTCAAGTTTGGCAGATAAAAATGGTGTAAAACTCTTTAATGAGTTTGCAAAAGTTGCAAAGAAGAGTGGAAGTGGTTTTGTAAATTATGTTTGGCCAAAACCAGGTTCAAAAACTTCAGAAGAAAAGATATCTTTTGTAAAACTATTTAAACCTTTTAACTGGGTAATAGGCACAGGGGAAAATACATCCGATAGAATCGCTATTATAAAAAAAGATGCTCTTAAAGTAGTATCTCAGATGCGATATGGAGAAAATGGATACTTCTGGGTAAATGATTTAAAAGCTGTTATAGTGGAACATCCTATAAGTCCGGAACTAAATGGTAAAGATTTATCAGGATTACAAGATGAAAACGGTCTATATGTATTTAAAGAGTTTGCTAAAATTGCTGGAGAAAAAGGCAGCGGTTATGTAGATTACGTTTGGACAAAACCAGATTCCAAAATGCCAGAAGATAAAATCTCTTATGTAGAACTGTTTAAACCTTGGGGATGGGTTATTGGTACCGGAGCATATAAACTAGATTTAGTAGAGAGCATCAAACCAAAAATACAAAATATAAAAGATAACGCTTCACAAAATATAAAAACTATTGTATTTAATGTAGTTAGTTCAGCAATAATTATTTTGATTATTTTTATGGGAAGTGTTTATTTCTTAATAAAAAATGGGATAACAAAGCATATTGTTAATCTTGAAGAGGTTATGAGTAAGATTTCAAAAGATAAAGATTTGACTATTAAAATAGATACAAATACTCCAAAAGAGATATCTCAGATAGGTTTGGCATTTAACTCTCTTATGGGGTCACTAAACTCTCTTATTTATGAAGCAAGAAGTGGAGCTATTGAAAATGCGTCAGTATCACAAGAACTATCTACAACATCTCATGTAGTTAGTAATAATGTAAAAACATCAGTAGATATCATCAAAGAGACTACACAAAGTACTGATGTGATGATAAATGAAATATTAAGAGCTATTGAAGATTCTAAGTCTAGTAAAGCTGAAATCTTAGAAGCTAGTAATATGCTAAACGATGCAAGACAAGAGATAATAGACCTTACAGCTAAAGTACAAAGAAGTGCAGAGTCAGAAGTTGATTTAGCACATAAAATAGAAGCTCTTTCTCAAGATAGTGAACAGGTAAAAGATGTACTTAGCGTTATATCAGATATTGCAGATCAAACAAATCTTCTTGCTCTAAATGCTGCTATTGAAGCTGCTAGCGCCGGTGAGCATGGTCGAGGATTTGCAGTTGTTGCTGATGAAGTCCGTAAACTTGCAGAGAGAACCCAAAAGTCCTTATCGGATATAAATGCTACTATCAACCTGATAGTTCAGGCTACTCACTCAGCTAGTGACAGTATGAGTTTAAACTCAAAGCAGATGGAAGAACTTGCTGTAGTTTCTACTAACGTTGAAGTGAAAATAAACACAACAACGGAGATTGTTAATAAAGCTACTATAGCAAGTGATAGGAGTGTTGAAGATTTCGAGAAAGCCGGAAAACATATGGAGAATATCTCTAAAAAAATAGACCATATTAATGATATATCTATTTCAAATGGAGAAAGCGTGCATGAGATTACAGATGCGGTGGCGCATTTAACTAATATGACGCATAAATTAACTAATCAACTAGAGCTGTTTAAAACTTAATATTTGTTATACTTTCACAAATAAAACAAAGAGAGTATAGATGCAGTTATGTGTAGCACTTGACTTACCTACAAAAGAAGAAAACTTAGACTTAATCGAGAAAATAAAAGAGTATGATGTTTGGCTAAAAGTTGGACTTCGTAATTAT
>JAQIBW010000085.1 GCA_027858865.1 Sulfurimonas sp.
TTTAATTTATTCACTTTGTCTCTTTTCATATAAAAATTATTTATATTATTAGTTATTCTACAATCAAAAAACTGTTGAAAATTATTGAATCAAAGAATACTCCAAATATTTTAATTCTATTTAAGCTTCTAAAATGCCCAATATATAAATAACAGACTCACATTTATCAAGTTTTAATACGAATTTACCTAAAATTACAAAAATATCATACATAAGGTAAAAATAGAGATGATTACATGGATGCAAAGACATAAAAAATACCTCATAATTACTATCTGGATTTCAACTATCGCTTTCGTTGGAGCAGGTTTTGTTGGCTGGGGACAATACTCATACGGTGATAAAGCTGGAGCTGTTGCAAAAGTTGGAAATGTAGAGGTTACAATGGGTGAACTTCAAAAAACTTATTCAAACCTTTATGCTCAATATAACAAAATGTTTCAAGGTAATTTTGATGAAGAAAAAGCAAAAAGTTTTGGTCTTCAATCACAAGCACTTAAGCAGTTAACAGAGCAAGCACTAATCATTAACCTTGCACTATCTTATGATTTAGAGATAAATGATACAGAACTTCTGAATGAGCTAAAAACTCAAGAGTACTTTTTTAAAGACGGAGCTTTTGACAAAGAAATTTATAAACAAATTCTTTCAAGAAACAATATGAGTATTAAAGAGTATGAGACAGATGTAAAAAAACAACTACTTATTCAAAAGGCTTTAAAACTACTTCCGGTTGATGTTAGTAAGAATGAATTAGGGATTATCAACACTATCCTAAACATTGCTGATAGAATCAACTATAAAATACTAAGTGATGAGAAGATAAATATTGACACTTCAGATGCCGCTCTTAAGCCTTACTGGGAATCAAAACAGCAAGAGTTTATGAGTGAAGTTTCTTATGAAGTTAAGTTTGTCAAACAAGAGAGAGTATCTAATAAGTACGATGAAGCTAAAGTCAACGAGCACTACCTTGCTAACAAGACTCACTTTAAAGATGTTGAAGGAAAACTTTTACCACTTGAGGGTGCAAGAGTTTCAGTTATAAATGAGCTTGACACTAAGGCAACTAAAGATGCAGCACTTAGACAATACATAGCTTACAAAAAAGCCAAACTTGCTTCTGATGTTGAAGTATCTACTGCTATCATCTCAGCTTCAAACAATCCTTACAATGCCCAAACTTTAGAAAAGATATCTAAACTATCTATAACATCTCCATTCCTAAAACCTATTTTAGTAAATGATATATACTACACGTTTGAGCTAACAAAAGTAAATCCTTCAAAAGCAAAATCTTTCGAAGAAGCAAAAAAAGATATTCTTGTAATGTTTGTTCAAGAGCAGAAAAAAAGTAAACTTCTTGAGTTAGCTAAAAATTCTGTAGCAACGTTTACAGGTGACACAACGGACTTTATTACAAATGCAGATGCTGCGAAACTAACAAACATGGACATCGCAAATGCAAATGAATTTCTAATAGCACTATTTTCTTCACAAGAAAAACGAGGTTTTATCTCGTTAAAAAATGGAAATGTTGTTTTATATAACATATTGGAACAAAAACTGCTTAACAAAACTAACACTAATCCAAACAATCCGATTGTTGGATTAAAGAGTGCTATGTTCAATGAAGGTCTAATCAAAAACCTCCAGAACAAGTACAAAACAGAGATATTTATCGAAGGACTCTAAGTTGAGCAGAACTGTTTTAGCCATAGATATTGGTTCTACAAAGATATGTGCTATCATCGCAGAAATTGCTGATGATGGATCAATAGCTATAACAGGCGCAGGTACTTCTAAGGCACAAGGCTTAAAAAAAGGAAGCATTACTAACATAGAGTTAGCTTCTAAGTCGATAAAAACTGCTTTAAATGATGCAAAAAGAGTGTCCGGTAGCGATGTAAGAACTGCTGTGGTATCAATCTCTGGAGCTTATACAAAAAGTTTAAACTCGAATGGCATTGTAAATATCCAAAATAAAGAGGTTAGCTTTAAAGAGATTGAACGTGTTATGCACACATCTCTATATAATGCTAATATTCCAAATGAGTATGATGTTCTTCATGCACTTCCTTTTAACTTTAAAGTTGATGATCAGGATTTCATAGAAGACCCTCTTGGGATGAATGCTTCAAGACTTGAAGTTGAGACTCATATTATCACTACTCAAAAATCAAATCTCAACAACCTTAAAAAAGCTGTTCGCGGAGCTGGTGTTGAAGTAGAAAACATCGTTTTAAATGGATATGCTTCTTCTATAGCAACTCTAAATCAAGATGAAAAAGAGCTAGGTGTTGCAGTTATAGATATGGGTGGTAACACTAGTAATATTACGATTCACTCTGGTAATTCTATTAGATACAATGACTTTTTAGGGGTTGGTTCTAATCATGTAACAAGTGACCTTTCAATGGCACTTCATACACCACTAAACATTGCCGATAGTGTAAAACTAAGTTATGGTTCACTTTTAGAACCAAGTAATGAACTTATAGAGCTTCCGATAATAGGTGATGAAAACACAACACATGAAGTATCTCTTGAAGTAGTTCATAATGTAATCTTTGCTAGAGTTGAAGAAACACTAATGATACTTGCTCAGTTTATAGAAAACAGTGGGCTTAAAGATCAACTAGGAGCGGGAATAGTTCTAACAGGTGGTTTTTCAAAGATGGAAGGTATTAGAGATTTAGCTGTAGCTACTTTTGGTTCTGTTCCTGTTCGTCTAGCTCGCCCGATTGAGATGGATGGACTCTTTGACAATCTAAGAAGTGCAGAATTTTCAAGTGTTATAGGTTTAGTTATGTATAGTGCTAGCTACTATACTCCTTATGAGATAGATGTAAACAAAAGAGTACGTCATTCAAAGGAAGCTCCTGTAGCAGAGAGTAATGTTAACTTCACAGATGAGCCTGAAATACCGATTGCTCCATCTGATGAAGAAGAAAAAGTGGAAACTATGGTTTCTCTACCATCCAAAAGAGAAAAGAAAAGCGATGAAGCTGGAGCTTTTAGCAAATTTTGGAACTGGGCTACCCAGCTATTTTAAGGAGTGAGATATGGAACCATTTTTAATTAAAGAAGCAAGCAATATAAACGGAGCGAGAATTATAGCAGTTGGTGTTGGCGGCGGCGGCGGTAATATGATCGGACATATGATTAAAGAAGGTGTTACTGGCATCGAAATGATCATGATTAATACAGATGCACAGGTTCTTTATGAAGCAGAGAGTGCTTCAAAGATTCAAATCGGCACTAAGCTTACTAAAGGTCTTGGTGCAGGTATGAAACCGCTAATCGGTAAAGACTCTGCATTAGAGAACTATGATGAGATCAGATCTGCTCTTGAAGGTGCTGACATTGTATTTATTTCTGCTGGTCTTGGTGGTGGTACTGGTACTGGTGCTGCACCCGTAGTTGCTCAGATTGCAAAAGAAGTTGGTGCTTTAACCATCTCTATCGTTACTAAACCTTTTGCATTTGAAGGTAGAAAACGTCTTAAACTTGCAGAAGCTGGGTTAGAAGAGTTAAAGAAAGAGAGTGACTCTATAGTAGTTATTCCTAATGACAAACTCCTTTCTATTATTGATAGAAGACTTGGTCTAAAAGAGAGTTTTAAAATAGTAGATAGCGTTCTAGCTCAAGCTGTTAGTGGAACTTCAGGTGTTATTCTTTCAAGTGGAGAAAATGATATTAACCTTGACTTCGCCGACTTACAAACTGTAATGAGCCATAAAGGTATGGCCCTTATGGGTGTTGGTGAATATGAAGGTGAAAATGCTGCTTATGAAGCTATTAAAGCTGCAATAGAGTCTCCACTTCTTGACAACATGACTATCAATGGTGCGATGGGTGTTTTAGTACACTTTAAAATGCACCCTGATTTTCCACTAATGGAAATCTCAGATGCTATGAATGTTGTACATGAGAGTGCGCACGAAGATGCAGAAGTTATCTTTGGTACTTCTACAGATGAGACTATAGAACCTAACTACGTTAAGATTACTATTGTTGCAACTGGTTTTGAAAAAGATATTAATAGTGGTACCAACAATGAAGATTTTGTAAATGAAACTCCAGCTCCAAAAGCAATCCTTCGACCTAAATTAGTTGTTGGTGGGGACTTTGACGACAACTACTTAGATATTCCATCTTACATGCGACAACAGCAAGACTAAGACCTTTTTAGGTACTTAGTCTTATAACTATTATAATAATTAACCTTATTTTGTGTATAATTCCCTAAAAAGAGAGTCTAATCCATGAACAAAATATTTCTAATCTCACTTTCACTATGTATGTCTTTAGCTGCTTCTGATACACCTACAAGAACTGGTATCTTTCCAACAAAAGAAATGAAAACTCAAAGCAAAGAAATAGCGAGCTTAGTTGCAAAAGAGATTTCAAGTACTCTGCCACAAATAGTAGATAAATACACAACACTATCTTCAGTCAAAAATGAAGATGCAACACTTGTTTATACGTTTGAAATAAATACTGGTGTAAAAAGCGATGAAACTATACAAAAAGAAGATAGAACAAGGATGAAACAAGCTGTTACTACTGGTGTCTGCCAGTCATCTAGGAAGTTTCTTGAAGCCGGTATCAACACTTCATATGTT
>JAQIBW010000219.1 GCA_027858865.1 Sulfurimonas sp.
TTTCCATTCATTACATCTGCTAAATCCAAGAGTTTATATATATCTTCTTTAGTGCCTTTTTTACCCAGTATCTTTGCTAAGATTTTGTCACTCCAACCAGTTCCATCGCGACAAGGTGTACACTGTCCACATGATTCTTCATGGTAAAATTCTAAGATATTTTTTAAAGCCTCAACCATATCTGTATCTTCATCCATGATTATCATGCCACCTGTTCCAAGTGAGCTTCCAATAGAGCGAAGAGCTTCATAGTCAAGAGTCAGATTTTCACACTCTTGTGCAGTTAAAACACCACATGACACACCACCCGGTATCACAGCTTTTAGCTTTTTACCGCCTTTAATTCCACCACCAAAATAGTTTATATATTCCATCATAGAAACACCAAATTCATATTCATAAACACCAGGTTTCTCAACATGACCGCTCATAGCAAACAAAAGTGTCCCTGGACTTTTTTGTGTGCCAAATTCTCTATAAGCATCTGCACCATTTTGCACTATAAAAGGAACTGAAGCTATAGTTTCAACATTATTTACCAGTGTCGGATTACCGAAGTACCATTCTGGCTCTTTTTGTTTTGGCTTTAGTCTAGGATGACCACGTTTACCTTCCATAGATTCTAAAAGAGCTGATTTTTCTCCACAGATATAAGCACCTGCGCCACGATGGATAGTTATATCGCACTCATTTAAAAGTCCATCAGCATAAGCTTCATCTATAGCCGCTTGTAAAATAAGCTGAAATTGAAAATACTCTCCGCGAATATAGATATAAGCGTGCTTTGCTTTAATAGCATAACAAGTTAAGATAATTCCCTCAATAAGAAGATGAGGATCTTTTGAGATAATCTGTCTATCTTTAAAAGTCCCCGGTTCACTCTCATCACAGTTAACTGCCAAAAATGATGGCTTGTCAGAATCTTGGGGCATTAGTTCCCACTTTTCACCGGCAGATGCTCCGCCTCCACCTTTTCCTCTTAGGTTTGCATCTTTGATAATTTTAATGATATCTGTAGGGGAATACTCATCCATTTTTGCTAAGCTTGCGTATCCATTATTGGCTTTTGCAACCTCTAAAGTATGAGAATTTTCAAGCTCAAATTTACGAGATACTATTTTACAATCTCTCATTTAAGTTCCTCTAATATCTCATCAACTTTTTTGGTTGTAAGGTTTTCATAATAGACATCATCTATCTGCATTACAGGAGCAGTTGAACATGAACCTAAACACTCAACATGCTGAATCTTTACATCTTTTGAACCTAGATGCTTTAAAATCTCATCACTTCCACAAAGCTTACAAGAGAGAGTTTTACATACTTGAACTTTTAGTTTATCTTGAGGTTCAAGGTTAAACATAGAGTAAAAAGTAGCTACGCTATATATCTCCATAGGAGCTAGATTAATCTGCTTAGATATCTCATCTATGGCATCTATGGATATATATCCATCTTGGTATTGAGCCATCCATAGACATGGAAGACAAAGAGCTTCTTGGCTTGGATATCTTGTTTTTAATTCTGATATTTTTGTTAAATTTTCTTGTGTAAAGGCAAAACTCATCTATCCATCTCTCCAGCTATGATATTTAAACTACCTAAAGTCATAATCGCATCTGCGACCTGATAATTTTCTATGATTTTTGGATATGCTGACATATGGTAAAAACTTGGTGGTCTCACTTTTACCTTATATGGAGTTCCGCTTCCATCACTTACTATGTAAAATCCTAGTTCACCATTTGCAGCTTCAAACGCACCGTAGTGTTCACCCTCGGGAACTTTAACGCCATCAGTTACTAGCATAAACTGATTCATCATATCTTCGATTCCGCCGTAAACACAACTCTTTTTTGGCATTGTTATTCTTCTATCATTTACATTTATATCGCCGCTTGGCATTCTTTTTACAGCTTGTTTAATAATCTTCATACTCTCGTTCATCTCTTCAAAACGAACCATCATTCTGTCATAAGTATCACCCACAGAACCAACAACCATGTCAAAATCAAAAGTGTCATAGTAGTAATGTGGCTTAGCAAATCTCAAGTCATAAGCTACTCCGCTTGCACGAAGATTTGGTCCTGTAAAACCGTAACTAATAGCTTGCTTGGAACTAACTGGTGATATATCTTGAATACGGTCATTGTAGATGCGGTTATGTGTAATCATCTTCAGAGACTCTGTAATTCCAAAATCTATCTTTGTCAAAACATCTTCTAAATCACTCTGCCACCCATCATATAAGTCATGCGTCATTCCACCGATTCTCATATATGAGTTTGTAAGTCTAGCCCCAGTGAGTTTAGATAAAAAATCATAAGCATCATTACGAGGGTTAAACAGATACCAGTAGTTAGTCTGTCCACCCATATCTAGAAGTCCTGCAGCCAAACATACAAGATGGTCAATCACTCGCGATAGTTCAGCCAGTATAACTCTTATAAAGATTCCACGATCTGGCAAAGTTATATCCATCATCTCCTCAACAGTTTTTGCAAAAGCAATGTTGTTCATAAGTGCTGAACAGTAGTTAAGTCTGTCAGTATATGGAATAATCTGGTTGTAATTGTGGTTTTCACAACTCTTCTCAAAACCGCGATGCAAGTACCCTACTTCAGATGCTGCTGCTACGATTTTTTCACCATCTAGTGCGGCAAGAGTTCTTATAGTACCGTGGCTTGCTGGATGTGATGGACCAAGATTTACTATCATCAAGTCATCTTTTTGCATATCTAGTTCTCTATCTTTGAGAAGCGGTTTCATCTCATCCATCATGTCTTGTGAAGTTGTACAGTACTGACCTTTAGTAATTTCATAATCTTTTCTAAGTGGATGCCCTTCAAACTCCATATGATTTAGTAGACGTTTTAGCATTTTGTGGTTTTCAAAGTTTATGCCATATTGGTCGTAAACTTCTCTCTCAGCCCAATCAGCAGAATCAAAAAGTGAAGAGATAGACTCCACTCCGACCTCTTCATCCACAACTGCTACTTTAAAAATCTTAGTCTCTTTAAACTCTGAGTGTCTAAGTATATAAACAAGCTCAAATCTAGTAGATGCTGGGTATTTTTTATGAAGATTATCTATGCACGTAATATCAAGCAGAAATGTAAAACCATCTTTTTCTTTGGCATCTTTAATGGTTTGGAAAATTTCCAAAGCATCTATCATTATAAAATTAGACATCATCTAACTTACCTTTAAACTCAGTGTTTCTTACTTCAAAACTCTCTTCACGTTTTAGTTGTCTTTGTATATCTAAGACAGCATCTAGTATAGCTTCAGGACGAGGTGGACAACCTGCTACATATACATCTACTGGAACTATCTCATCTATGCCTTGAAGAGTTGTGTAGTTGTCGTAAAATCCGCCAGTTGAAGCACAAGCACCAACTGCTATTACCCATTTTGGTTCTGGCATCTGATCGTAAATCTGTTTTAAGATAGGAGCCTGCTTGTAACTAACAGTCCCCGCTACGACAAGTAAATCAGCATGACGAGGAGAAAATCTAAGAACTTCTGCACCAAATCTTGAAATATCATAACGACTCGCTGCTGTTGCCATAAACTCAATAGCACAACATGCCGTACCAAAAACAAAAGGCCATAAAGATGCTTCACGACCCCAGTTTACAACTGCATCTATCTTTGTAGTAACTACTGCATCATCGAGCATATGAGTGTTGCTTAAGTCCATTTTAGTACCCCTGATTTATAAACGTAGATAAGTCCGCCAATAAGTAGAGCCATAAAAATAAACATCTCCATAAGAGCAAAAAGACCAAGATCTCTAAGGTTTAAAGCCCATGGAAACATAAAAAGGACTTCCACATCAAAGATAAGAAAGATTATTCCTACTAAAAAAAACTTAACGTTGAAACCATCAAAAGAATCTTTATGTGTAAGGCGGATGCCACCTTCAACAGGTTCGTTTTTTCGCACGTTGTCACTTGAAGTACCTAGATACTTTGTCAAGTGAAAAAGCAAAGGTAAGAGTATTACAAGAGCCGCTATCATAATAGAAGCTAAAAAAGTAGAATCAGACATCTTTCTCATTTGTGTTTAATTTAGTGTATTTACTTATTTAACATTATATCAATATCTTATACAAAATGATTACAAGTTTAAAAATTTGCTCTGAAGAAGGAGAATATGCTAACACCTCTTTACTCCGGTATGCATTTCCAAGTCAAACTTAGGAACGAAGAAAAAGTGGAGATTAATGCACAAGGGATGAATGGCACTAACTTAAGCTATTTTAGCCTTTATATTTTAAATAGTTATCAAGTTCTTGGAATGATAGTTCGTCCGTCACTGCGAGCAATAGCGTGGCAGTCTAGTTTTTGCACGTAATCAGTCTAGATTGCTTCGTACCTCGCAATGACATAGTTGTGATTTGCAATGACGCACTAATGCAGATTTCTAATTATGCAACTAGTTATCAAGAAATAAGGTTAAATCAAACTCTATACTATTTATTGCTGTAACTCAAGGTAAAAGAGTATTAAATAACCAATATCAACTCTTACAACGCAAACGACTCCCACGCTTCGTTCGCAGTATAATTCTGATTATATGTATGAGATAAAATTGCAATTAGGTCTGATTTTTACATACTTATTACATTTTTATCACTTTTATATCTCTTTTTATTGATATATTAGTATTAATTATGATAGCATGTACTAAATATTTACTAGGAGAGAAAATGAAAAGAAAAATAATAATGCTGGCAGCAACAGTATTTGCTGCCTTTACGATGAGTGGTTGTACTATGACAAAAATGGGTGTAGCTTATATGGGGTTTGATGAAAAAACACAAATAGCTTATGCTGAAATGATGGCAGTTGTTGATGAAACAGGTGACCCAGCTCAGGCTATGATGAAAGAATGGTTAATTACTGACGAAGATTTATCTGAAGAAGCTGTTTTTGATGATATGAAATTATTAGCTGGTGACTACAATATGAGATTTGTTGGTGAGAAACCAATGTTTAGAATTGAAGATCCAAAACCAAACCAAATAGCGCGTGCTAGAATTGCTGAGTTTTGTTCTATAGGTGTTGCTAAACAAATGTTTGATCACTCTCGTTTTTATGGTGGTTTTATGCCATGTCGTGTAGTATATGTTGAGTATGGTGATGGTAGAAGATACTTAATTTCTATGGATATGACTCTTGCACTTTATGGTGGAACTGATACAAAGCCAATTCGTCCAGAACTTATGGCATCTATGGAAAATATCAAAAATGCAATGGAAAAAATTCCTTTAATAGCAGCTGGATATTATGATCAAGTAGAAGCTGATAAAGCAATGATTAAATATTATACTGAGCATGGTATCAACGAAAGAATGCCTACTATCAAAGAAGTAAAAAAAGAAAAAGAATAATTAACTTTTTTTCATTCCAACTCTCTCGAGTGGGAATATCTTTCAAATAACTTCAAACTTCGTACCTCTCGTATACCTTTTTTACAACACTTCAATTATGGTTTAACTTTCATATAAATTTATTTTGTTATAGTGAGACTTAGCAAAAATATAAGGAGAAAATATGGCTATTAGTAATGACCAAACAGTTGCAATAAAATATGAATTAAAAGTAGAAGGGGATGTTATTGATAGTAATATTGATAAAGAACCTTTAGAATTTACGTTCGGTTCAGGACAAATCCTTCCAGGATTAGAGTCTAGAATAGCTGAGTTAAACGAAGGTGAAGAGGCCTCTATAGTAATTCCGGCAAATGAAGCTTACGGTGACTACAAAGAAGAAGCAATGCAAAAACTTCCAAAATCACAACTCGAAGGTATTGAACTTTCAGTCGGTTTACCACTTCAAGGTAAAAGTGCTGATGGAAAACCGATAAATGTTGTTGTAAAAGAGATTTATGATGACGAAGTATTAATAGACCTGAATCATCCACTTGCAGGAAAAGATTTAAACTTCGACATAAACGTAGTTTCTATCAAGTAAAAATTTATTTTAAAGATTCATTCCAGAAGTTCACTCCTGAGAATGAATCTCCACTTTTTATCAATTTATCTTAATCCATACATTGTAGTTATTATTTACTTAAAAATATAATTTTTCTATTTGAGTAATCATGATTATATATGATTTAGATATAATCTCATCATTATAAATACCGAGGTTTTTAGTTGCGTTATATATTACTTATTTTTTTAACTTTCACGTTTGCATCTGCTTCATCGTATGACTTAGGTAAGAAACTTTATATGGAAAAAGGATGTTATTCTTGCCATGGCACAAAGTTAGAGGGGGTACATGAGTATCCTCGTCTTGCTAGCCGTGCAAAAGGCTTTCTTACATACAAACTCAAACGATTTCGTAATAAAAAATCAGACAACCAACAACAAGAGATGATGATAGCTTTTGCAACATCTCTAAGTGATGCAGATATAGAAAACTTGACTACATATATGACAGATTTTGTTGAAGAAGAAAATGCAGAAAGATATGATGATAGTTTTCAAACTCAAGGGGATGGTGGATCATGAAAGTATTAGTTAGCGCGTTAGAACACTCGGCAAATATGCATCTAAAGTCTTTGAAAAAAGAGCTTAGTGAGGATACTGAGTTTATAGGAATATTTGATAGTGACTTGGGAGACTCGATAGTCGATCTTAGAAGTCTTGCAATCATGGGTTTTGTAGATGCCATAAAAAAACTGCGTTACTTTTTAAAGCTAAATGCTCAAATGGTAGACCTTGCAGAAGATGCAGATAAAGTCCTACTTATAGACTCTTCTGGCTTTAACCTTCCTCTCGCTAAAAAGATAAAGAAGCGATTTCCCGACAAAGAGATAATCTACTACATTTTACCTCAGGCTTGGGCATGGAAGAAAAAACGTATTCCTGTGTTAGAGCGTACAATAGACCATTTAGCGTCTATACTTCCTTTTGAAAAGAACTACTACTCTGCCAATGCTCCCATAACTTACGTCGGGCATCCTCTCTTAGACATCATCAAAGAGTTTAAGCAGAAGCTTAGACACGAAGTAAAAAGTGTTGCTTTTATGCCTGGAAGTCGTAAGGGTGAGATAAAAAAACTTATGCCAATTTTTGAAGAAGTAAGCCTTAGACTAGGGGTCGAATCGACTATCATAATTCCAAAGCACTTCACAAAAGAAGATATAAAAGAGCTTTATGGTACCCTTTCAGGTTTTAAAATAGCTCACGATGCACATAAGACTCTTTATGAGGCGGATTTTGCGTTTATCTGCAGTGGGACAGCAACACTTGAAGCAGCACTGATAGGAACTCCTTTTGTGCTTAGCTACATTGCTAAATCACTCGATTATTTCATAGCTAGTAAGCTTGTAAAACTAAGCCACATAGGTCTTAGTAACATCATGTTTACTCAGTTCAATGACAGAGACTTACATCCGGAATTTATTCAAGAAGATGTAACAGCAGATAATCTCATAAAAGCTTTTAATGAGTATGATAGAAGTACATTTTTAGATGATTCAAAACGTCTAAGAGCTTACTTAAAACACGGTAGTTCAAAAACAGTAGCAGCAATTATAGAGGATAAAAATGAAAATTAATTTTATAGATTTACAAGCACAATATTTAGAATATAAATCAGAGATAGATAGTGAAGTTTTAGAAGTATTTAGCTCAGCTCAGTTTATAGGTGGGGCTAAACTAAATGCTCTTGAAGAGAACTTAGCGACTTATACCGGAGCAAAACACGCTATCGGTTGTAGTAGTGGAACGGACGCTCTTTTACTATCTCTTATGGCTTTAAACATCGGTTATGGTGATGAAGTTATAACAACTCCTTTTACATTTATTGCTACTGCTGAAGTTATAGCATTTTTGGGTGCTAAACCTATTTTTGTTGATATTGACGAAGAGAGCTACAACATAGATCCTACTAAGATTGAAAGTGCTATTACAGACAAGACTAAAGCTATTATGCCTGTTTCACTTTATGGTCAGTGTGCGGACATGGATGCTATAAACGATATCGCTAAAAAACATAACATTCCTGTAATAGAAGATGCTTGTCAAAGTTTTGGTGCTACTTACAACGGTAAAAAATCTTGTAACCTTTCAACTATTGGTTGTACAAGTTTCTTCCCATCTAAACCTCTTGGTGCTTATGGTGATGGCGGAGCTATCTTTACAAATGATGATGAACTTGCAGAGAAAATGAGAATGTTACTTAATCATGGTCAAAACGAGAGATATAAACACAAATACATCGGAATCAATGGTCGTTTAGATGCTGTTCAAGCAGCAATATTAAATGTTAAACTAAAACACTTTGACAAAGAGGTAAAAACTCGTGATGAGATTGGTACAAGATACAGTGATCTTCTCGAAGATGCTGATGTTGTAACTCCAAAGATTGCAGAGAATAATACAAGTGTATTTGCTCAGTACTCCATAAGAGTAAAAAACAGAGAAGAGCTAGTTGCTAAACTTAGTGCTTTAGAAATTCCAACTGCAGTTCATTACCCTGTGCCACTTCACATACAAGAAGCCTTTATAAATCTTGGTTACAAAGAGGGAGACTTCCCTATCAGTGAAGAAGTATCAACTCAGATCATGTCACTTCCAATGAGCCCATACTTAACAGAAGCTCAACAGGATTTCATAGTTAAATCTATAAAAGGCGAATAATGCACAACATTGCAATAGTTGGTTTAGGAGTAATGGGGAAAAACCATTATAAAACTCTAAAAAATATACAAGGCGCAAAGATAGTTGGACTATGTGATGTACATCATAGTGATGATTATGAAGAGCCATTTTTTATAGACTTTGAGAAGATGCTAATAGAGACTAAGCCAGATGCAGTTATCATCGTAACACCTACATTTTTGCATAAAGAGACTGCTCTTATGTGTGCAAAACACAATATCAACATGTTCATAGAAAAACCAGCAGCATCTAGCGTAGCAGATGCAAAAGAGATGTCAGAAACTATAAAAGCAAAAAAACTTAAAAGCTGTGTAGGTCATATTGAGAGATATAACCCTGTTGTTAAGGCTCTTATAAACGAAATATCAGGACATGAAGTTTTATCTATATCTATTACTCGTAGTGGAGCATTCCCGCAGAGGATTGCGGATGTTGGAATACTTACAGACCTATCTGTTCATGACAGCGACCTTATTAGATTTATAACTCAAAAAGAGATAGTTAGAAGTGCAGTATTTAAATCTCAAAAAATTCACAAGACACATGAAGATAATGCTATCTTAGCATTTGAGCTTGAAGGCTCTGTAGTTGGTGATATCACAACAAACTGGCTGACTCCATACAGAAAAAGAAGTATTACAGTAGCATGTAGGGTAGATGCAACAAGTCCCATAAAGTACTTCGAAGCAGATTTACTTTCTCAAACACTAAAAGAGGGAATCAACATAGATGCTAATTCTCATACTACAAAAAACTGTTTTGTTGCAAGAAGCAATGCTTTGCATGATGAGCTTCAAGCATTTATTCACTATTTAGAAAGTGGTGATAGAGGTTCATTAGCGAGTGTGGACGATAGTATAATCACCTTGGAGATTGCAAATGATTCATGAAAGCTCAATAATTGAAGATGGTGCTAAAATAGCAAATAATGTAACTATAGGACCATTTTGCAATATTGGCAAGGATGTGGAACTAAAGTCTGGATGTAAACTAGAATCAAATGTAATTTTAAAAGGTAAACTAAGTGTTGCTGAGAACGTAAGAATCTTTAGTTTTACTGCCATTGGTAATGATGACTCAGAAATTGAGATAGGCGAGAAAACGCATATTAGAGAATTTGTACAACTTGGCGCGCAAGAAGGCGAAGATGGAACAACTAAAAAGATAACTATCGGTGCTAACAACTTTCTTATGGGCTATGTTCAAGTACTTAGTGGTGTTAAAACAGGTGATTTTTGTATTCTTACAAATGCCGTTAGAGTAAACGAAAATGTTACATGCGAAGATAGAGTGATTATTGGCGGTCTTAGTACAATAGAAGCCGGCAATACTATAGGTACAGGAGTGATGATTGGTGGAGCTTCTTGTGTAGATCACGACATACCTCCATTTACTCTTGTAGAGGGCAATAGAGCAACAGTAAAAGGTCTAAACGTTGTAGGACTAAGAAGAATACTCAAGAACAAAGAAGATATAGAAAAAATCAAATCAATATTTAAACAGATTTTAGGTGATGTCGTTGATAA
>JAQIBW010000297.1 GCA_027858865.1 Sulfurimonas sp.
TTTTTGGAAACTATATGGTTCTTGTGAGAGCTTTAGTCTATATGCAAACTCTCGGAAAAGAGGGCATGATAAATGCAAGTAAAAAAGCTGTTTTAAATGCTAACTATATTTTATCAAAACTAAAAAATCATTTTGACGCAACGTTTAATCAATACTGTATGCATGAGTGTGTTTTAAGTGCAGAGAGTTTGACAAAAAATCACGGCGTAAAAGCTATGGATATAGCAAAATACCTTTTAGATTTTGGTCTTCACGCACCAACTGTTTACTTTCCTCTTATCGTTAAAGAGTCAATTATGATAGAACCAACTGAAACAGAAAATATAGATACTATTGATTTCTTTTGTAAAAAGATGATTGATGCGGCGGAGTTAGCAAAAACAGATCCTGAAGCTTTTAAAACTCTTCCTTTAACTCTGCCTATAAGCAGACCAGATGAAACAAAAGCGGCAAGGTCTCTAAACATAAGATGGCAAGCATAATGATTTATTCTTACCATCAGGTAAAGCTTTAGTGAGAGGAATTTTTTCTGGGCTTTGCTCAGGAAGAAGGAGACATTAAATGAAAACTACATGGAGATTTATCGATACTCCCATGCTTAATGCAAAAGAGAATATGGATATTGATAAATCTTTATATGAGTTTAATGAACCAATTTTTAGGCTATATAGTTGGAAAGAGAACTCCTTCACGATTGGGCGTTTTCAAAAACTTGAAGAGATTCAAGATATAATAAAGTTTGGTACAAACTACGCAAAGAGAATGACCGGTGGTGGTCTGCTCTTGCATGGTTTTGACATCTCTTATACGATAATTATCCCGACACATCTTCTTGGCAAAAAAAATGTCAAAGAGTCTTACGAATATCTTTGCTCTTTTTTAATCAATTTTTATCGGAAACTTGGTCTACATGTAGAGTATGCAAAAGATATAATCCCGGACTCTCTTTCAAAAAGTTTTTTTTGCCAAGATGGATTTGAAGCCTATGACATGATATATGAAGGTAAAAAACTGGGCGGCAATGCACAGCGTCGTACAAAAAATCTTATCCATCAACACGGTTCAATTCCTCTGCGAAGCGATAAAAGAGACTTTGCAGGGCACAGCTTGGAGGAGTTTGATATAAAACTTAGTGAAGTTGAAGCAAAAAAATTACTGGCTCAAAGTTTTATTGAAACTTTTGAAGCAGTTCTAATAACAGAAAAAACAAATTTCTCTGCAAAGCAGTAGCTTCAGTGAGAGGAATTTATCTTGGACTTGTTCAAGATAAAGGAGAGTAGATGAGAAAGCCAAAATGGTTACTAAAAAAAGTATTTTTTGCACAAAAAAAAGACGTTGAAATCGCACTCAAAGATATAGGCATACATACAGTTTGTCAAGAAGCAATGTGCCCAAATATGAGCGAATGTTTTTCTAAAAAACTAGCAACCTTTATGATTTTAGGCTCTACATGTACAAGAGCTTGTACTTACTGCAGTGTAGATACTGGAATGCCAAATGGGATAGATGAGTTAGAACCAGACAAAGTTGCGCGTGCTGTGAAATCTTTGGGATTAAAACATGTAGTTATCACATCTGTCACCAGAGATGATTTGAGTGATGGTGGGGCGGAACAATTTATAAAGTCCGTAAAAGCTATAAAAGAGATGGATGAAAACATCACGGTTGAGCTTTTAATACCTGATTTAAAATACAATAAAAAAGCTATTCAAGCAGTAGCAAACTGTGGCGCAGAGATAATAGGTCACAATATAGAGACGGTACCAAGACTCTACGCTATGAGAAAAGGGGCAAACTATAAACACTCGCTCAAGGTTCTGAAAAAACTTAAAAATGCAAATCCTAAGTTAAAAACAAAAAGTGCTCTTATGTTAGGGCTAGGAGAGAGTGAGGATGAGTTAAAAGAAGTTTTGCAAGACTTACTTGATGTAGATTGTACTTTACTCACTATGGGGCAGTATTTGGCTCCTAGTAAGGAACATACTCCTGTAGTAGCATATGTAACTCCACAAAAGTTTGAAGAGTATGGCAAATTGGCAAGTGAGATGGGTTTTGAGTTTGTAAAAAGCTCACCATACACAAGAAGTTCTTATATGGCTCATGAGTATTTTGAAAATAAAGGAAAATTAGATGAATAAATTTGATGTAATTGTAATTGGTGCAGGCCCTGGCGGTTATGAGTGTGCTTCACTTTTAGCAAAATATGGTAAAAACGTAGCGATTATAGAAAAAAATGAAAATCAAATTGGCGGAACTTGTCTAAATGAAGGTTGTATTCCTGCAAAGCACTATTTAGAGAGTGCTAACTATATCGCTAAAGAAGATTATTTTAAAAGTTGTGGTGTTAGCGTTGAAAACCTTACTTTAGATATAAAAATACTTAAAAATAAACGCGACTGACGTTGTTCTAACTCTTTATCAAATCCATCAGTTCTGAGGTTTTCGCTTTCATTAGCGC
>JAQIBW010000276.1 GCA_027858865.1 Sulfurimonas sp.
GTTAAGTAGTTCAAAAACAAAGTTAAAATCTTTAAAGAAAATTCTCGAACTTACACAGATTAATGTAGATAATGCAAAAAAAGTAGAGAGAATTAGAAGTTCCAACTATGATAAAATTAAGGACTTAAAAACAAAATCAAGAGTAGAAAAAGACAATCAACTTATAACACTAATTGGTGCGAGTAATCAAGTTTTAACTTTGGAGACTTCTTTAGAAAATCTTTTGGTAAGCATTAGTGATTTAGAGTATAAGATAGCAACTCTTGAAGATACAATAGAGAAAAAAAATATAAAAATAAAAAAAGGTTTTTTGATATATAAGACTTATGTAAGTGATGGAAATTTTGTAAATGTAGGAACGATGCTTGTGGATGCTTATGATATATCTAAAGGAAAACTTACTATATTTTTATCAAAAGAAGATGTAGAGCTTGCAAATAGTGGTGTATTGTATGTAAACGATAAACCTACGAGTATAAAAGTAGATAAAATTTGGCAAGTTGTAGATACTCAAAATATTTCATCATTTAAGACAGAGATTATTATACCAGCACCCAAACGTTTTTCTGAGCTTTTAAAACTAGAGTTTAAAGCCAAATAATGCTTACAACTTGCCCTCTTGACTGTTTTGATAGTTGTTCTATAGAAGTTGATAGTGAATTAAACTTAAAAGGTGAAAAGACTCATCCAATAACAAACGGTTTTCTTTGCCATCATTTAAATAATTTCCATAAATTTCCCAGAATTTTAAAGCCTACATGTAGAGGCGAAGAGATTAGTTTAGACGAGTCAATTGATATACTAAAAGATAAGTTAAAAACTATAAATGTAGATAAAACTCTTTACTTCAAAGGCAGTGGAAATCTAGGCATCATGCAAAGCGTAACAAGAAAGTTTTTTAACGATCATGAAGCGGTAATTGCTGAGGGATCACTTTGTGAAGACGCAGGAGTGGCTGGCATAGAAGAGGGCAGAGGTGCTAGTTTGGTACTTAGCCCTTTAGAAGTAGCCAAAAGTGAAGTTGTTGTGCTTTGGGGAAGAAATCCCTCTACAACAAATGCTCATATGCTCCCTGCACTTAAGGGTAAAACTATCATAGTAATTGACCCGTATAAAACCGATATCGCTAAAGGTGCTGATTTACATGTAAGTGTTAAGCCTAGAGGAGATATCTACTTAGCGCTTCTTTTAGCACGCGCTGCTTACATGGACGAGATGGATGATGAAGAGTTTATAGAGCAACGTTGTGAAAACTTTGATTATTATATAGATTTTGTAAACTCTAAACCTATAGGATTTTTAGAAAGCCGTGCTGGAGTAAGTCTAATAGAAGTTGACAAAATACTCTCACTCATAAAAGGTAAAAAAGTATCATTTTTAGTTGGACTTGGCGTGCAGAAGTACAGCTTTGGGCACAGTGTTTTACGCTCTATTGATGGACTTGTTGCTATGCTAGGTCTTTTTGGAAAAGAGGGATGTGGAGTGGGTTATATCTCAGACTCTGCTTTTGGTTACAAAACACCTTTTAGTGGAACCAAGTCAAAAACAACGCCACTCCCAACTGTAGATTTTTCAAAGTATGAATTAACATTTATCCAAGGCGGAAATCCTGCAAATCAACTTCCATGTACTCCAAAAGTAAAAGAGGGACTTAAAAAATCTAACTTTGTTGTCTACTTTGGTTTATATGAAAATGAAACTTCAAAGATGGCTGATTTAATAATCCCTGCAAAAACATTTTTAGAAAAAGAGGATTTCAAACTCTCTTATGGTCATGAGTACATAGGTCGCATGCCAAAGATAAGTGACAGCGACATAGGTATAAGTGAGTATGAATTAGCAAAAAATTTAACCCAAGAATTTGGTTTTGAGAGTCTTAAAAGTGAAGAAGAGTATATACAAAGTACTATTGAGTCAAACTCTACTTTAAGAGAGGAACGTCTTATCTCAAAAACTTATGAAAATTTACCTTATGAAAAAGAGTTTTACACAGACAGTGGCAAGTTTGAATTTTTTGATGATTTTTATGATGAATTTGGAGATAAAGATAGAGATGAAGGTTTTTATCTCTTAAGTGCCAAGTATAACAAGTCACTAAATTCCCAATTTCAAACAGAACAATTCTTACATGTACCTATAAGTTTAGGCTTAAGTGACAATCAAAATATAACACTCTCAAACGGCAAATATGAGTGCGAGTACATAGTAAAAAATGATGAAAATTTACGGGATGACTGTATGATGCTTTTCTCAGGGCATAAGCACTCAAATATGCTAACTCCTCACGCTATAAGCGAAGAGGGCAAGTGTGCTATATATCAGGAGCTAAAAGTGGTTATTTGTGAAAAATAGTGTACTTTTAGAAGACGCTCTTTTACTTATAGAGCAAAATTTTTACTTTCTACATGGAGGCGAATTTTTTGGAGATATTTCCAAAAGAGAAGATTTTTCGCAGAGTAATTTTAATATAAAAAGAAAATTTGACACAAATCAAACATATAGTTTCAATGGCGCAATCATAAAAGAGATCCTTAAAGACGCTCATGAAACTCCGCAGGAAGATATAACTCTCTTTGAATACTTTGTAGAGTTTAGTGCCTTTAGAGGCATCTGTATGGCTATGGTAGAAGCACTTAGAATACAAAGCAATTTTAAAAGTTTCATGGAAGAGAGATTGTCTGATCAGTATGAAGATTTTTTCGATATTATCTCTTTTGTACGAAATGTACTCTCCCACAATATCCACGCACAAATAAAGCTAAATGAAAAAGATTATGCTGGAACTCTAAAGCGAATAAGAAGAATGAAAAGAGACAGCAATATACTTTTTAATCTTATCTACGCAAGAGATTTACCTGAGATTGGAGCACCTGATTTTAATTACGGTGTTACATGTAGTGTTGATTTTAGCTCATTAGAAGAAAATATGCCATTTTTAGACATCATCTCTCATTGGGAACTTATGATGTTAAGCGAATTGTGTTTTAACTTCGTGATGTCTTATAAGATGCATGAAGATGGGAATATTTAACTATAAAAAGCTTAAAACTCTATAGAGTATACTTCTCGTGTTCCTCTTCCCTTAATTAATATTGAGCTTTTGTGAT
>JAQIBW010000154.1 GCA_027858865.1 Sulfurimonas sp.
GTTTTGCTTCTAACATCTAACGGCATTGCTGTTTGTGGTCACCTTGGACTTCTTCCTCAATCTGTACGAAGTGAGGGTGGGTACAAAGTCAAAGGTAAGACAGAAAAAGAGAAACTTCAACTAATCGAAGATGCTAAAGCTATTGAAAAAGCTGGAGCATTTTGTATGGTTATAGAAGGTGTTAAAACTTATGTAGCCACTGCAATAGCAAAGAGTGTTGAAGTCCCTGTTATAGGAATTGGGGCTGGAGTTGATGTAGATGGTCAGGTTTTAGTTTTCTCAGATATGTTAGGACTTTTTGAAGAGTTCACACCTAAGTTTGTAAAAAAATACATGGATGGTGCGACTTTAGTAAAACAAGCAGTTCAAAGTTATGCAGATGAAGTGATTGCTAGAGAATTTCCAAAAGAGGAACATACTTATTAATGGCAGAACTTAATGGATAGACTAGTAGAGATAGAAACTTTTTCTGACGATGAAGAGAATATAGAGACTTCTTTACGCCCAGATGCTTGGAGTGATTATATCGGGCAAGAGCAGATAAAAAAGAATCTTAGTGTATTTATCCAAGCTAGTAAAAAGAGAGATGAAGCACTTGATCATGTTCTTTTTTACGGACCTCCTGGTCTTGGTAAGACTACTTTAGCTTTTATCATAGCAAATGAGATGAATGCAAACATAAAAGTAACGGCAGCTCCTATGATAGAAAAAAGTGGAGATTTGGCAGCTATTCTAACAAATCTAGAAGAGGGTGATATTTTATTTATAGATGAGATACACCGACTTTCTCCGGCTGTTGAAGAGATACTTTACTCTTCTATGGAAGATTTTCGCATAGATATTATCATAGGTAGTGGGCCGGCTGCACAAACTGTAAAAATCGACCTTCCAAGATTTACTCTCATCGGTGCAACGACTAGAGCTGGTATGCTATCGAATCCTCTTAGAGATAGATTTGGCATGAGTTTTAGGATGCAGTTTTATTCTTCTTTGGAATTGTCAAAAATTGTTTCTCAGGCATCTTCTAAGTTGGATAAAGAGATAGTCCATGAAGCATCTATAGAGATAGCAAAAAGAAGTCGCGGAACTCCTCGTATTGCTCTACGTCTTCTTCGTCGTGTTAGAGACTTTGCTGAGGTTGCAGAGGAACTTAGTATCGATCATTCTCGTGCTCAGTATGCCTTAGATCAGCTTGGCATAAATTCTCATGGTTTTGATGAGATGGATATAAGACTTTTAAAGCTTTTAGTGTCCGCAAAAGGAAAAGCAATGGGACTTAGTACAATCGCAGCAGCTCTTAGTGAAGATGAAGGGACGGTTGAAGATGTACTTGAACCTTACCTAATCGCAAATGGATACTTAGAACGAACGGCAAAGGGAAGAAAAGCCACAAGAAATACTTATGAAGTGTTAAACATTTCAATTACACCTGAAGATGGGAATATTTTTTAATGAAACCACAATATTTTGTAGCTATTTTATTTGCGACATCACTCTACTGGATGTATCTACTTTATGCTCCTTTTTTACTTAGCATTACAATAGCAGCACTGTTAGCAGTTTCAACTTCTAATATTCAAGACTTATTTCATAAACTTTTTAAATCAAGAATTTTAGCAGCACTTGTTTCTAGTTTTCTTTTGGCAGTTTTGTTTTTCGCTCCACTTGGTTATTTTTTGGCAACATTAACGATAAAGTTAAATAGTTTAGACCCTCAGGTGTTTTTAGGTATTGAGACCTATATTAAAGAGTTTATGGCAAATCCACCTGAGTATCTTAAGTTTATAAAACCATATATAATGGATTTGCTTAAAGATATCAATGTGAATTATCTTACATCAAACGCTATCTCTTTGACCGGAACTGTGGGCGCTTTTAGTGCTGGATTTTTGAAAAATGCATTTTTGATTATTATCTTTTATTTCTTTGCTCAGTACAACGGAGCCTATATAATTGAATTTTTAAAACGTGTTGTTCAGATGTCTGTTGACGAGACTACACTCCTCGCCAAAGAGCTTTCGGCTGTTATGAGTGTAGTTTTTTATTCAATAATTGTAACTGCGATGTTTGAGGGTGTTCTATTTGGTATTGCCGTCTCTTTTATGGGTTATAACGGTCTTCTTTTTGGAATCATGTATGGCTTTGCATCTCTTATCCCTGTAGTTGGAGGAACTCTTATGTGGCTTCCATTTATGCTTTATGAATTCTCTATAGGTGATTCTTCGAGTGCAATATTTATAGCCCTTTATTCTATCATTATGATTTCAATCATTGCAGATACCTTTATAAAACCACTCATAATAAAAGAGATAAACAACAGACTGTTAAAAGAAGATGATACAAGGATAAACGAGCTTGTAATTTTCTTCGCAATTATTGCTGGACTTGCTACATTTGGGTTTTGGGGAATGATTTTAGGACCTGCAATCACTGCATTTTTCTTAACGATTTTAAAACTATTTGAGGCAAGAACAAAATAGACCCATCATTTTTATCACTTCTCACTACGGAGCTTGGGAGCTAAACGGAGCCATGCTAAGTGCACTGCAAGAGCCTCTTATGATAGTTTATAAAAAAATGAAAAA
>JAQIBW010000104.1 GCA_027858865.1 Sulfurimonas sp.
GAATATTTGGCAAAGAGATATTTTGTATATAAACGCCATTTTGTAATAAAATAAATAAAAGAGAAAGTGTAAAAAAAATGACTGATAAAGCGCTAACAATAGTAAAGTGGAGTTTTGAAATAGTATTGATTATTATTTTATCGTTCATGTATTACCTAAATCAGCCTGTGAGAACCCAAAAAGTGATATATATACCAAATGGATCTATAAATCAGATTATAACACAACTAGGTGATAGAAATTACAATGTAAGTAAATTAGACTCATTATTACTCAGGATGATTGGCTCTCCTCAAAGTGGTTGGATTGATATGAAATCTTCATATTGTACTAGAGCAGATTTTTTATATAATCTAACAACTGCAAAAGCAGCACTTCAAAATGTAACACTTATACCAGGTGAGACAACATATATCTTTCTAAATCAATTGGCTGATAAATTAGAGTTAAATATAGAAAAGCTACAAAAAGAGTACTCGTTGCAGACTAATATAGTAGAAGGTGTCTTTGTCCCAAACACCTATAAACTACCACTAGGAATTACAGAAAAAGAGTTGATTAGGATTCTTCTATATAACTCACTCAAGCAAATGGAAGAGTTGTCAATTAAACTATTTGGAACATATAATGAAAAGCGATGGTTTCATTTTGTAGCAATTGCTTCTGTAATACAGAAAGAATCAGCTAATATAGAAGAGATGCCACTTGTGAGCTCTGTTATCTATAACAGAATCAAAAAAGGTATGAAACTACAAATGGATGGAACTCTAAATTACGGAAAATATTCACATATTAAGATAACTCCAAAAAGAATAAGAGAAGATGATTCTATCTATAATACCTACAAAAATAGGGGTGTACCAAAGGTTCCGGTTTGTAATGTTAGCTTTGAAGCAATAAGAGCTGCAGTCTTTCCAGCTAAGACGGATTACCTATATTTTATGAAATCTAAGAGTGGAGGGCATGATTTTTCATGTAACTATTCTACACATTTACGCAACATAAAGCATGTTACCAAAAGAAACAAATTGTAAATATAAACGAATCTTTGTAAAAGCTTGCTAAATATTATTTATCTTAGTGTTATCATTGTCCTGTAAGTTTTAGTGGGGTTTATAACCTATCACATAAAACAAAAAATATTAACCTAAGGACAAAAAATGTCAAAAATAATTTGGTCAAAAATTGATGAAGCTCCGGCTTTAGCAACTTATTCGTTATTACCTATCGTTAACGCTTTCACTAAAGCAGCAGGCGTAGAAGTAGTTACTAGTGATATTTCACTTGCAGGTAGAGTTTTAGCGAGCCAGGGTCTTGCAGAAGACGAATTGTCAAAGCTAGGTGAAGTTGTATTACAGGCAGATGGAAACATTATTAAACTTCCTAATGTATCTGCTTCAATTGGTCAGCTTAAAGAGTGTATCGCTGAGCTTCAAGGTCAAGGTTATGATATTCCAAACTTTCCTGAAAATCCAGCAAATGCAGATGAAGAAGCAATTAGAGCAAAATACAATACTTGTCTTGGTTCTGCGGTTAATCCAGTTCTTCGTGAAGGAAACTCTGACAGACGTGCAGCTACTGCAGTTAAGAAATTTGCTCAGAAAAATCCACATAGACTTAAGGCCTTTGCTGAAAAATCAAAAGCTTACGTTGCACATATGGCAGGAAATGGTGACTTTCAAGGTAACGAACAATCAGTTACTATGGATAAGGCACAAAAAGTTACTATTGCTTTAAATGGTAAAGAATTAGCAACAATTGATGCAATGGATAAAGAAGTTTTAGATGGTACTTATATGTCAGTTTCTAAACTTAAATCTTTCATCGCTCAAACTATTGAAGATGCTAAGAAAAACAATGTTTTATGGTCAATCCACTTAAAAGCAACAATGATGAAAATCTCTGACCCTATTATGTTTGGTCATGCATTTACAGTATTTTTCGCACCAGTATTTGAAAAGTATGCAACAACTTTTGCAGAGCTAAATGTAAATCCTAACCAAGGTATGTCAGATTTAGAACATAAAATCGCTGGTCATGCACAAGAAGCTGAAATTAAAGCTGCATTCCAAGCAGTAGTTGAGTCTGATAACCCAGAGATTGCAATGGTTGATTCAGATAAAGGTACTACTAACTTTAATGCTTCTAATGATGTTATAATTGATGCTTCTATGCCTGTAGTTGTACGTGAAGGTGGTAAGCAGTGGAATAGAAAAGGTGACGCGGTAGAGTGTGTAGCTGTTATCCCTGATAGTGCTTATGGTATGTTTCATGCAGAAATGGTAGCTGATTGTGTTAAAAATGGTCAGTATGATGTAACAACAATGGGTTCAATGGCTAATGTTGGACTTATGGCTCAAAAAGCAGAAGAATATGGTTCTCATCCAACAACTTTTGAACTTGCAGAAGCTGGTAAAGTGACTGTTACAACTCAAGATGGAACTGAATTAATGTCATTTGACTGCGAAGTTGGTGATATTTGGAGAATGTCTCGTGCAAAAGATATCCCAATCAAAGACTGGGTTCGTTTAGCTGTTGAACGTGGTCAAATAGAAAAAGTTCCTGTTATCTTCTGGTTAGATGAAGATAGAGCTCATGACGTGCAGATGATTAAAAAAGCAAAAACTTATTTAGCAGATTTAGATACTAATGGTTTAGATATTCAATTTAAGAATTATACAGATGCTACAAGATTTACAAATGCTAGAGTTAGAGAAGCGAAAAATACAATTGCTGTAACTGGAAATGTTTTACGTGACCACTTAACAGATATGTACCCAATTTTAGAGCTTGGAACATCTGCAAAAATGCTTTCAATTGTTCCATTATTAGCT
>JAQIBW010000184.1 GCA_027858865.1 Sulfurimonas sp.
ATTTAGAAATTCCTAAAAACAGACTCGTAGTATTTACGGGACTTAGTGGAAGCGGAAAGTCTACCCTGGCTTTTGACACACTTTATGCAGAGGGACAAAGAAGATATATAGAATCACTCTCTTCTTATGCAAGACAGTTTTTAGACCGTGTAGGTAAACCTGATGTTGAGCGAATAGAGGGATTAACTCCTGCTATTGCAATTGATCAGAAATCAACAAGTAAAAATCCACGTTCGACTGTAGGGACTATAACAGAGATTTATGATTATATGAGACTCTTATTCGCAAGAGTAGGAAAACAGCATTGTCATAAGTGTGGGGAGCCAATTTCTCAAATGAGTGGTGCAGATATTATTGAACAAGTTTTAAAACTTCCCGAAGGTTCAAAGTTAGCTATTATGGCACCTTTGGTGAGAGAAAAAAAAGGTAGTTTTGCTGATATGATTGAATCCCTTCGTCATAAAGGGTATGTAAGAGCCATGATAGATGGCTTTATGATGAGACTTGATGAAGATGTTGAACTTAGCAAAACTAAAAAACACACCATAAAAGTCGTAATTGATAGAGTCGTTGTTAAGCAGGACAATAAAGAGCGAATTGCAAGCGATATAGAGAAGTCTTTAAACGAGAGTTATGGTGAAGTTGAACTTGATATACTAAATTACCAAGAAGTTGGCTTAGAGAGTTCTCATATACACTACTCAGAGCATTTAGCTTGTTTTGATTGTAAGATAAGTTTTGAACCACTTGAGCCTCTCTCTTTTTCTTTTAATTCACCAAAAGGAGCTTGTCCTATATGTGATGGTTTAGGCATAAGATATACACTGGATTTTTCTAAAATAATTGATGAGCATAAAACTGTTGAAACAGGAGCTATAAAACTTTTTTATGGTTTTAACAAAGGTTATTATGCAAAATTTTTAAATGCTTATTGTGAGGGTGCTGGTATTGATATCACCTTACCATTTGAAGATTTGGAAGAACATCATAAAAAGGGAATTTTACACGGTGGAGTTGACGAAGCTAAATTTTACTGGAAACGTCATAAGCTAGTTCGTAAGTGGGAAGGTGTTTCAAAAATTGCCTATGACATGCTAAAAGATGAAAAAGATTTAGGCGAATATATGACAGAAAAGTCTTGCGATAGATGTGGCGGACACAGACTAAAACAAGAGAGCTTGGGAGTTCAAGTCTCAAATCGCAATATTGGGCATATTTTAGATTTGCCTATAGATAAAACTCTTGAATTTTTTAATGATGAAAAAAACTTTGAATACATGAGTGAACAAAAGCAACTTATAGCATTTTCGGTTTTAAAAGAGATAAGAGAGAGACTTTTCTTTTTGTATGATGTAGGACTTGGTTATATTACTCTTGGACGTGATGCACGTAGTATAAGCGGTGGAGAAGCACAAAGAATTCGTATTGCTTCACAGATAGGAAGTGGACTTACTGGAGTTATGTATGTTTTAGATGAGCCAAGCATTGGTCTTCATGAGCGTGACACTCTAAAGCTTATACGAACTCTAAGAAATCTACAAAAAAAAGGCAACTCTGTTATAGTTGTTGAGCACGATAAAGAGACTATAAATGCAGCAGATTTTGTCGTAGATATTGGACCAAGAGCTGGTAAATTTGGCGGTGAAATTGTTTTTGCCGGAACTTTGGATGAATTAAACAAAAGTAATACTCTAACAGCTCAATATCTAAGAGGTGAAAAAAAAGTAGAATATAAAGAGGATAGAGAGCAAAAAGATTGGATTGAGCTTAAAAACGTAAGTGTGAATAATATAAAAGATTTAGAAGTAAAAATTCCTCTTAGAAATTTAGTGGGAATAACTGGAGTAAGTGGAAGTGGTAAAAGCTCACTTATACTGCAAACTCTTTTACCTGTGGCAAAAGAGCTTTTAAATCGTGCAAGAAAAGTAAAAAAGATTGCTGGAGTTGAGTGTTTGGGACTAGAGCATCTTGATAAGGTTATATATCTTGACCAAAGCCCGATAGGAAGAACGCCAAGATCTAACCCTGCAACATATACAGGTGTCATGGATGAAATAAGAACTCTTTTTTCAAAAACTAAAGAAGCTCAACTTCGTGGTTATAAAATCGGTCGTTTTTCTTTTAATGTAAAAGGCGGACGT
>JAQIBW010000235.1 GCA_027858865.1 Sulfurimonas sp.
GTACATAGGAACTGCAATTTTAGGATTTTTATTTTTTAAGTTTTTCAAGAAAAATGAACTATATCAACAAAGATTTCTTTTTTTACTTTACATCAATCTTTTCTCTGGGATTATTAGTTTAGTTTTAAAACAGCTTTTTGGTCGCATCAGACCATGGGGGTTTAGAAATGGTAATGATGATTACGGTTTTTTACTGTTTCAAAATTGGGATATGGGGTTTTTAGAGAAGATGAAGTACCACTATGTTACTTTGATGGAGTCTCCTACTACTTACTCGTCATTTCCCTCAGGGCATACGACGACTGTATTTACAGTATTTACATATCTAGTTATTTTATTTCCAAAATATCTATATCTTTGGTTAAGTCTTGCCGTTGTACTTGCCAGCAGTAGATTGCTTGCAAATGATCATTTTGTTAGCGATATCTTAGCCGGTATTATGATTGGTACAATCTCAACTATGTTTTTATATTCTAAATTAAGGAGAAAAATTGAAAAAGTTTCTTAAAAGAACACTGCTTGTCTTATTTATTATTGCTTCAATATATGGAGTTGGTAGGTTAGGTGTAGTAACTTATGATAGTTACGTTTTTGTTCCAAGAGAGCCATATGCTGTTATGCAAACTCAGAACTCCATAACTGTTAAATGGCAAAGCAATGAGTTTGAAGTAGGTTCATTGGAATATGGTTTTTTCTCTGATGCTCTTAACAAAAGTATAAAAGATAAGAAAAAGACGAAAAAACATTCTATAACAATCTCAGGATTAAATGAGTGTACAAAGTACTACTATAAAGTAAATTCTGACTCACTAGCCATAGACAATGAAAACAGAAGCTTCACTACTCTATGTAAAAATGCAGATTCTCAAAAGATATGGGTTATCGGAGATAGTGGAAAATCTGGCAAGGATCAAGACAGAGTTTACAAGCAGATGCTTACACAAATAGATAATGATTTTAGCAAGCTTGATATGTGGGTTCTTCTTGGTGATAACGCGTACACAAGCGGTACTCAAAAACAATACAATAAAAACCTTTTCACGCCATATAAAGAGCTTGTAAAAAGATTTGTGCCTTGGGCTATTATTGGTAATCATGATGCAAGAAGATGGGCTTTTTACAATATATGGGATTTTCCTACAAATGGTGAAAGTGGTGGTGAACCAAGTGCTGATGAAAGGTACTACTCTATAGATAATGGGAACTTACATCTTGTAATGTTAGACTCTGAGATGCGACGCATAGATACAAACAGTGATATGGCTGCGTGGCTTAGAAAAGATCTGAGTAAAAACACAAAACCATGGGTTGTTGTTGCTCTTCATACTCCACCATATACAGATGGCGGTCACGATTCAGACAGTGACTACGATAGTGGTGGACGTATGAAAAAAGTAAGAGAAAACCTTGTACCTATCTTTGATGAGTATGGTGTTGACCTAGTTCTTAGTGGACACTCTCATGATTATGAACGCTCAAAACTCATAGTAAATCACACAGGTAAAAGTAAAAGTTTCAACAAGCAAAACATCGTTCAAGATGCTAAGAGTTGTTATACAAAGTCTATTAAACCAACAAAAGACAGCGGAACAATCTATCAAGTTTGTGGGTCATCTTCTAAGCTTGACAATGCAGATTTAAAACACCCTGCTCTACCTTTTGCATTTCAAAAGATGGGTTCATTAATGCTAGATATCACTCCAACAACTCTAAGTTCAAAGTTCATCAGTATAGATGGGAAAATATTGGACAAATTTATAATCAAAAAAGACAAAACTTCATGTGAAGGTATTAAATGAGTAAAGACCAAATAAGTATAGTAATTTTAGCTGCGGGAAAAGGTTCTCGTATGAAATCTCCAAAAGCAAAAGTTCTTCACAGCATCTGTGGAAAACCTATGCTTTACCATATCATAAAATCTTCTTTAGAGATTTCAGATGATATTACAGTGGTAGTGGCTCACCAAAAAGATGCAGTCATAGAGCTTATAAGTTCTTTGTTTAACAACATTCACTTTGTAGTCCAAGATGCTGATAACTTCCCTGGAACCGGCGGAGCTATGATGGGCGTGAAAGCGAAGAATGAAAAAGTTTTAGTTCTAAATGGAGATATGCCTCTTATCACTGCAAATGCACTTCAAGGTTTTTTAAACACAGATGCAGACATTATCATGTCTATTTTTGACCTTGAAGATCCGGATGGTTATGGTCGTGTAATCATAGAAGATGGTCATGTTCAACGTATTGTAGAACAAAAAGATGCTTCTATATTTGAGCTAAAAGTAACAAGTGTAAATGCTGGAATCTACGCATTTTCAAAAAGTGTCATAGAAAAGTATATTCCACTTCTAAGTAACGAGAATGCTCAAAAAGAATATTATCTTACTGATGTTATATCTATGGCAAAAGCAGATGGTCTAAACATCTCTCCACTTTTAGTAGATGAAGTAAACTTCAAGGGTGTAAACTCCAAAAAAGATCTAGCTGATGCTGAAGTTATTATGCAAGACAAGATAAAAACAGCTTGGATGAATGCAGGTGTAATTATGCAACTACCTTCTACTATTTACATCGAAGAAGGTGTAACTTTTGAGGGCGAGTGTACCATTGAAAATGCTTGTCGTATTACGGGCAATACTCTTATACAAAACTCTCACATAAAAGCCGGGAGTGTTGTTGAAGACTCTATCGTTAAAAACTCTGACGTAGGTCCTTTAGCGCATCTTCGCCCTGCTTCTTACTTAGAAAATACTCACATAGGAAACTTTGTAGAAGTTAAAAAGAGTTCTCTAAAGGGTGTAAAAGCCGGACATTTAAGTTACATAGGGGATGCTCAGGTCGATGAAGGAACAAACATTGGTGCGGGTGTCATTACTTGTAACTATGACGGTATAAAAAAATATCAGACTATCATCGGTAAAAATGTTTTTGTGGGAAGTGACTCTCAGTTAGTTGCACCTGTACAAATCGAAGACGATGTAATGATAGCAGCAGGAACAACAGTTACTAGAGGTAAAGTTGAAAAAGGTTCATTAGCTATTAGCCGAACAAAGCTTAGAACTGTTAAAGATTTTTATTATAAGTTTTTTGGAAGATAAATTTTATAATAGTCTTGGAAAAATACTAATTATTAGATAAAAAACATTCCAAATTTAACAGTACCACTCTAAATCTAACACTCAAACATTTAGGAATAGCATGAATAATTCAACACTACAAAATGTTGCCAACTCGAATCTACTGCAACTAATTATATTTATCTTAGGCTTTGGTATAGAGAGCTTTGTTCTTGGTTTCTCTATCACTCTTCTCGTTATAACAATCATTCATATTAGTTTAGCACTATATCTACGCTCACAACTGATGATAGTTAAAGAGTCTGTTGAGGCTGTTACAATTTCTATGGATAAAGTAAGTAAGGGTGACTTTGATACAGTTGCTCTGGAAATTGGCAAAGGCGAGACTTACGAATTGGGTCATGAGTTTAACTCAATGATGAAACAGTTAGGTAACTACATGCTAGAGACTACTAAAGCGGTTCAAATAGCTGAAGATACAAGTACGTCTTACTATGCAAACACAGATGGGTTAAACAAAGTTTTTAAAGAAGCTGCAGATGCTATAAATCAGTCGGTAAAAACCATTGAAGCCGGATATAAAGCACAAATAAGAGGAAACTTTACTGAAAAGCTCCATGACCTTGGTGGTGGTATTGCTCATGGTTTAACACAGATTCAAAATAACCTTTTAACTAATTCTGATGAAGTAGATAGAATCTCGAAAATGTCTGAGCAAACATCAACAGAAGCAAGCCAAAGTTTAGATTCTATGCAGAATGTATTGGAAATGTTTAACCATTTAACCCAAAAAGTATCTGCTACAAATGAGAACATAAATTCTCTATCTGAGAGATCAAATGAGATATCAGCTATTGCTGACATCATTAAAGACATTGCAGAACAAACTAATCTTCTGGCATTAAATGCTGCCATTGAAGCTGCTCGTGCAGGTGAGCATGGACGTGGATTTGCTGTTGTTGCAGATGAAGTTAGAAAACTGGCTGAGCGTACTCAAAAATCTACTCAAGAGATATCTGTTACTATTCAAACTCTGCAACAAGAGACTCAGGAAATACAAACAAACGCAGAAGACATGTCTGAAATAGCGAACAATGCAACTCTCGCTATCGATGATTTTGCAACTACCTTAGATAGCTTTCAGACTAATGCTCAAAGCTCATCAGAATATGCAGGATTTATCCGTGATTCACTATTTATGGTGCTTGTAAAGATCGATCATATTTTATTTAAATCAAATGCTTATGCATCTGTTATTGCTCAAAAAAGTGTATCAAAATTTAGCGATCATAAAGAGTGTCGTCTAGGTAAATGGTACTTTAGCAAAGGCAAAGAGAGATATGGTCATACTAAAAACTTTGCAAGCATAGACGTTCCACATGCACTTGTACATGGAAATGTACAAAAAAATATAGCACTGATAGATGAAGACAAAATACTTAGCAAAGAAAATGAAACTACAATTATTAACAACTTCACTTCCATGGAAGAACAAAGCGATAAACTATTTGTTCTGTTAGATGCAGTTGTTAGCGAGCTAGACCCTATAAACAAAAAATAGATTTTATACATATTTTACAAAGAACAGCTACACTCCACAATATTTTATTATATTAAGGGGCGTAGCCTATGTCTACAAAGAACTTTACACTTTTAAACAAACTTCTCATCGCACTAATTCCGATTATACTTATTGCTTTTATTATACTCGCATTTATCATGTACAAGCAGGTAAATTCTATACAGAGCAATATATACAACAAAGAAGAATTCTTACTAAAGAGTGATATTAAAAAAGATCTAACCACAAAACTAGAGGCACTAAAAAACATAGTTATCGCTATCTCAAACAACGGTCTTGTAGTTAACAGCATGTACGATGAAAACCGTGAGTTGATTTTTAGTGAAATATTTAAACTAAGAGAAGCTTTAACTTCAAGCAACTCTTTTAAAAATCCTCTCATCCAAGTAGTTGACCTTATGAGTACGTCGTATGTTAAGTCTTGGGATAAAAGAGCTTACGGGGCAAACGTCGGTATGCGTAACAGCATAAAAGTAGTTCAGAAAAAGATGAAACCCTTTGTCGGCTCAGAAGTAACTAGAGGTGGTCTTATGATGGTTGCAACTGCACCACTTATGTATGTTGTTGAAGATGAAGAGGATGAGTACATAGGAAGTGTTGACTTCATCCTACGTTTTAACACTCTCATCTACAAAAAGAACGACCCAAAAGATACTCGTGACCTGCTTATTCTTGTCGATAAAAAGTACCTAGAAACTGCACAGTACGTAAAAGACCCAACAACTGTTGGTTCTTACTATGTTGACCAGGGAGATGATAAACCAAACAAAGCATTTCTAGATGCTGCATCTGCTATTGATTTAGATGCACTAAAAGCCAATGGTCATATAACAGATAAGAAGTACTTCTATACTTATGAAAATATCAAAGATAATGATGGAAAAAACATAGGTATATTTCTTTTAGCTAAACCCTTAAATGAAGTAAAAGCAACAGCACAAGAGGCTAGTGAAGCACTTGTTTTTCTTATCATCATCTTCTTTATAGCAATTATTATTATTTTAGCTATTTTGATTTTTGCAACAAAAGCACTAATTCTTTCTCCACTTGATGAACTGACAGGAATCGCAAAAGATATCTCTAGTGGTAGAGGAGACTTGACAAAAAGACTTGTTGAGAGATCAAACGATGAGATAGGTAAGACTTCAAACTACTTTAATCTATTTATAAAAAAAGTGCAAGATATGGTTTCAAAAGTTATGTTCTCAGGGCAAAAAACATATGAAGACATAGAAGATGTTACACAAAACCTAGTTCAGATAAATGAACGTATGAGTCTAGAAAGAGACTTTCTTCATAAAGCTACAAACTTAGGTGCAGATGTTCAAAACATACTTAAAGAGTCACTAAATGACTCCATCGAGACAAGTAACAAAGTAAATCTTGCCGTTGATAACCTCTCGTGCGCACATGAAGACATCATAAAACTTGTAGCATCTGTAAACAGTGTCTCTGAGAAAGAAAATGAAATAGCACTCTCACTTGCAGAACTAAGCAAAGATGCTGAAAATGTAAAGTCAGTTCTAAACATCATAGTTGAGATAGCAGACCAGACAAATCTACTAGCACTTAATGCAGCCATAGAAGCGGCTCGTGCAGGAGAACATGGACGTGGGTTTGCAGTTGTTGCAGATGAAGTTAGAAAGCTTGCAGAACGTACGCAGAACTCTCTTACGGAGATAAACGCGACCATAAATGTCATAGTTCAGTCCATCGTAGACTCAAGTACTCAGATAGACCTAAATGCAAAGTCAGTCGTACAACTTGTCCAACACACTACCAATGTAAAAGACAAGATACTAGATAGTTCTGAGTACATCCAAGAAGCATCTACTATGGCTAAAAACTCAGAGAATGTTTCAAAAAATCTTGCCCAAAACACAAGAAGCATCATCGAAAACATTGGCGATGTAGATAAACTCTCTACTCAGAACAAAGGTTCTTTAGAAGAGATAGGACTAAAAGTGAAAAAGGTACAAGATAGTGCTCACGACTTAAATGAGCAACTAGGACTATTTAAAGTTCAGTAAGTATTAGATACCATATCCTAATTTATTTTGTTAAATTAGGATTTACTTGAAAATATTACACTTTAGCGATACTCACTTAGGGTATAACGACTTAGACATTTTAAACGGTGAAAACATCAACCAAAGAGAAGCGGACTTTTACGATGCTTTCTCTCAGGTGGTTGAACAAATCACACTAACTAAACCCGACTACATCATCCATACAGGTGACCTTTTTCACCGAGCAAGCCCAAGTAACCGTGCCATAACATTTGCTCTAGAACAGTTTAAAATCATAGATGCACTGAACATTCCGTTCATACTTATAGCAGGAAATCACTCAACTCCTAGAACAAACCTAAGCTCTCCCATACTAAAGATATTTGAGAATTTTAAAAACATATATGTCTCTTACGAGCAAAAGTATAAAAAAATAGAGTTTGACGACATAGTCTTTCACACCCTACCCCATATGAATGACGATTCCAAAGCCTTGGAGCAGATAGAACTTTGTGAGAAAAACATAGATGCAAAGAAAAAGAACATTATGATGATGCATTGTTCAGTTGGAGCGCATTATCTGATGCAAGAATTTGGCGAGTGGGTTTACCCTATAGACAAAGAGTATATATTTAAAATGATGGACTATGTGGCACTTGGTCACTGGCACGGATTTGGAGCTGTATCTATCGGAAGTGGGACTTCAGTCCCGCCTAATGTATACTACAGCGGTTCAACAGAAAGAACAAGCCTAAATGACAAACGAAACAAAAAAGGCTTCATAGAACTAACACTAGGAAGTAAGGATATCTCCGGAAGTGGGACTTCAGTCCTGCAAAGAGGCGAGGCTAAAGCCTCACTTCCAGGTGTTGATGCAGGAAGTGGGACTTCAGTCCCGCAAAGAGGCGAGGTTGAAACCTCACTTCCGGGTGTTGATGAAGGAAGTGGGACTTCAGTCCCGCAGTTAACAGGCGAGGTTGAAGCCTCACTTCCATGTACTTTAGAGGTAAACTATAAAGAGATAAACATACGACCTATTATCAGCAAAGAAATCGACTGTGAAAATTATGAAAGTTCTTTGGCATCTGTAGATGCATCTGACACTAAAGAGGCAATAGTAGAAGTAAGACTAAAAAACCTTACAGCCCTGCAATCTATAGACATTCAAAACTCAGACATCAAAGACTTATTTGCAGATGCTATGAGCGTGAGTATAAAAAGAGATTTCAAGAGAGATGCTAACGAGACTGACGTTCAAGACGTGGAAGCTCTAAGTCTTCAAGAGTTTTTTTTAGAGCATATTAAAGAAGAAACAGATGAAAAAGAGTACGAGAGACTAAAAGGCAAAGTACAAGAGCTGTTTGCTTCGTATGAAGAGGTGCAAGATGATACTCTCTAAACTCCACCTTGAAAACTTTAAAAAGTACACGGCTTATGACATAGAGTTTGGAGAAGGACTCATAGGTATTATCGGCAAAAATGGAAGTGGAAAATCTACAATATTTGAAGCCATTCTTTTTGCTTTATATGGAGAGTTTAAAAACAGAGGAAACAAAGACATCATCCGTAATGCCAACGCATCTACAAAAGATGCAGTGGTCGTAGAACTCGACTTTGAGTTTGAAAGTGTAGAGTACAAAGTCCTAAGAGAGTTCCGCGGAAAAGCTCTAAGTGCAAATGCAAAACTCTACAAAAACGGTGAACTTACAACTACGGGAGCAAAAGAAGTCACCACCGCCATAGTAAAACTTACAGGCATGAGTAAAGATGCATTTATGCACACACTCTTTGCATCTCAAAAAGAGCTGACAAGCCTAAGCACTCTTAGAAATGAAGACCGCAAAAAGATGATACGCCGTCTTTTAGGACTTGAAAAGATAGACTTTGTAGAAAAAGAACTTGTAGAGAAAAGTCGTAACTTAAAACGCGAAATAGATGCATTTAAAGAAGTGCTTCTAGGCGATGAAGAGATAAATGCAAAAAAAGAGCAGATAAAACAAAACGAAGAGAAGAAAAACGCTCTGAAAAAAGATGAGCAAAACAAGACCAAAGAGCTTGTAACTTTGAAAGACAAAGAGCAAGCTATAAAAAAAGAGCTTGATGTTTTCACAAAGACCAAAGAGCAAAAACAAAAACTATTGGCTGGTCTGGAACTTCTAAAAAACTCTAAAAGCCTAGAGATGCTAAACCAAGCAAAACTCATAGCTGAAAACCATCAGCTTGAAGATAAACAAGAGGAACTAAAAACTCTTGCATCTGTAAAAAAAGAGTACCTCAGTCTGCAAGAAGATTTGAAAACTCAAGAGAAGTTAAAAGAGTATCACTTAAAAAAAGAGGGACTTACTAAAGAGCAAGTACAACTAAGAGAACAGTATAAAAAAGCCAAATCTGATATACAAGGACTAGAAAAAGAGTGTGAAATGTTCGAGCAGTACAGTTTTGATGCAAAGAACTTAGAACAAGACCTATCCATTCGTCAAGATGCCATCGAAGTAAAACACACCATAGAGCAAGAACTACTCCTAGAAATGAAAGCCCAGCAGAGAACAATAGACGAAACAAATGCAAAGATAGCTGGCATCAAAGAACTAGGCAAAGGTTCAGCATGTCCAACTTGCACAAGACCGCTTTTAGAAGAGTACGACAATGTCATAAACTCACTAAACGAAATAGTCCAAGGCACTCACCAAAAGAAGATAAATGACTATAACACTCAGCTCAAAAATGTACAAGAACAAAAAGCAAAACTTCTTGAAGAGAAAAAAGTAAAAGACAAAGAATATCAAGAGCTTACTAAACAACTAAACATCATAGTCTCAAAACAAAACGACCTATCTCGTGCAAAAGAGCACTTCACACTCGTAGAGCAAAAAGGCATGAAAAACAAAGAAGAGCTAGAAGCACTTCAGCAGTTTAGCTACGATGAAAAACTTCATGCAAATGTACGAACTAAGTACGATGAACTTACTCCAAAGTACAAACATGCAGTGAGCCTAGAGACAGAACTAAAAAGACTAGATGCAGTAAAAAAAGACTTAGCAAATGTAACTAAAAACATAGAAGAACTAAAGAAAAAATACCAAGACAAAGAACAAGAGTACAACAAAGTTATCTACGATGAAGATGCTCACAAGCAAAAGCTCACACAGCATGACGAAGCACTAAAAACAGTAGATGCACAAACAACTACACTAAACGAAATAAAAGTAGCCATAGCATCTATACTCGGAGAGATAAAGAGCATTCAAAACTCTTTGGATAACAACGACAAACAACTAAAAAAAGTACAAACAAAAAAAGATGACCTAAGAGACTACGAGAAGATCAAAACAAGCCTAGCAGAGTTCAAGACAAAACTAAACGCAAAAGTAGCTCCTCGCATCTCGAGCCTTGCATCTGAGATGTACTCTCAAATAACAAAAGGCAAATACCAACACATAGAGGTAAGCAACGACTTCGACTTTTTCATCTACGATGAGGGCAAAAAGTACCCCATAGAACGTTTCAGCGGTGGAGAAGTAGACCTAGCAAACTTAGTACTTCGCATCGCCATCTCAAAAACATTGACAGAACTAAGCGGTGCAAGTTCCATAGGTTTCTTGGCATTTGATGAAGTTTTCGGAAGTCAAGACGAGAGCCGACGCATGGAGATACTAGAAGCGTTTCACACCATCAAAGAGCAATACAGACAAATATTTCTCATATCTCATGAGATGGAGATTAAAGAGATGTTTGAGCGGGTTGTGGAACTTTAAAATTATTCTAAAGGGATTAGTATATGTCAATAGTAAATTCAATTCAACTTAAAAATGTTGCAACATATGAGAATGAGTCTATTTCTCTTGAAAAAGTTAATTTCTTTTATGGACAAAATGGAAGTGGTAAAACAACTATTTCAAGACTTTTTCTAAAAAATGGCAATTTT
>JAQIBW010000321.1 GCA_027858865.1 Sulfurimonas sp.
CCCTTGTATTTGACGCTGAAGCTTCAAAAGTATATTATCGTACGCATCTGAATGTAAAAAAACTAGCAGTAAAATTATCAACTTCCTACGGAGATGCCAAGATAGAAGGAAAAATCAAAGCAAACCGTTTATATGCAAATAGTTCAATTACTCCTGAGAAAAACCTCTCTAAAAAAAATCTTGATTTTTTACATGGTCTTGGGGATACATTTATAGTTGACATTGATGCTAGTCTGCAAAAAATAGTGCTGAAAACGCGTGTTGATAAACTAAGCCTGAAATCAGACCAGAATTTGAGCCTTAATAATGTAGACATAAATCTTAACTATTTTATTGCAGATAATTATTTTTCTCTTGATACATCTTACTTATTATCATACGAATCATTTATTTCCAAAGTAGAACAAAAAGCTATTTTTACCACCGATGGAGTCTACTCTAGCGATTTAAATGCAACTCTAACAAAACAAGCTTTTGAATTGCCATTTAAGAGTATCAGAGTAGAAGTATCTGGTAATACAGAGAATATGATAGGCAAGATATACGCCGGTCCACTACAGTTTGATTTATTATCAAAAGATTATAAGCAGTTTCTCATTCAAGCAAATGGCAAGGAATTAGAACTCTTTAAAAAAAACATTATGACTCTGAAGGCAGATGCCATACTAGATATATCTGCATTTTCTCTTTCCGGGAGATTTAACACAGAAGGATTAAATTCTACTATTGAAGGAGATTTTGAGCTTAATAGTAATGGGAGACTTTATCAAGCTACACTCTTGCCAAAGCCTAATTCAGAGTTATTCAAAGCTTATAAAATGGAACTTTTTTCTCCTTTAAGGTTTATTTATTATGACAGTGATGAGAGAGGTGTCTTGAATCTTGATGCAAAGATGTTGAATCTAACACTATTTAAAAAAGAAACAGCTTTAAGTGGCTGGGGTAATATTGGTTCAGCTTATTTTACTGCAGATGGAAATATCGAAAATGGCAAAGAAACAAATATAAAACTTTCTGCCAAGATAGCTTCAATCAAAAGTTTTCTGTCTGAGTTTGGGTTAAAATTTCAAGATGAAAAAATCTTTTTTGATGGGGAAGTTGATATTAATGCGACGCTTTTTCTCTCAGATAAAATGAAACTAAAAAGTCGTATCAATCTACCCTGGTACATTATTAAAACTGATACACAAACAAGCTACACAGGAGAAAATTTTTATATTGAATCAACGGTAATGGATAAGGAGATAACTGTTGAGCAATATAGTTTTAATATTTTAAACCATCATATTTACTCTAAAAGACCTTCAAAAATTAGCTTTGACAACAATGCAACTCTAATATTTAAAGAGTTTTGGATCTATGACAACCTGCTTTTAACAGGCATGATAAATCCTTTGCAGATGCAGGGTGATCTTCGCATACAGAGTGATAGATTTGTCTATAACGGCGCAGAAGGAAATGTAACTGTCAAGACAGATATAAAAGTTGATTTACAGAGTGATGGTACACAAAACATTGAAGGAACTATTACGCTTATTGATGGAGTTATTACATACGAACCGGTAAATGATCACAGCATATCTGATGATATTATCATTATCCAGGACATAAAACCACGAAAGGAATCAAAGCGCTCTGTAAACATATACGTCAATGCTCTAAAACCAGTAGTATACAAGACTAAAGATGTTGACATACGTATTATTCCTGATATCGTTATTTGGCAGGAATATAGTAGTCATATAGGTTTTTTGGGAATATTGAGTATTGTAGATGGAACAGTGACAAGTAGCGAAAAAGTATTTGAATTTGAAAAAAGTGAGATTTACTTTAACGGATCAAATCCGATTAATCCGTACTTGAATCTTAATCTGCACTATCATACTCTTGATTACATTGATATTGAAATATTTGTCTCCAACACATTGGGTTCTCCTGTAATCATTCTATCATCAAAGCCGGCTATGAGCCAAAATGACATAATGTCATATATACTATTTGGTGAACCTGCAACTTCAGCTTTTAGTAATTCTGGAGGAGGTAGTAGTTCGGCTGCCGGTTCTTTACTATTGGCTACCGGACTTAAGCAGATATTTAATGATACAGCTTCAGTGAATATAGATACGCTCAACATATTGACAAACGAAGAGGGTACACTGGGTTATGAGATAGGAACACGTTTTAGTAAAGAGATTAGAATGATATATAAGAGTGACACGATTTCGAGTGTCATTTTACAATACAGTTTAAGCAAGTCAATAAGAATTGATGTCGATGTGCATGAAACAGGTCAGGGAGTAAATATTTTTTATATAAAAGACTTTTAAAATAGTTAAAATATAAATTAGGTGGTGGCTAATTTCGAATTATAAGCTGGTACTATCAGTCTGAAATATTTTTGTATTAATAAAATCTAATAAAAAATTCTATAATTTAAGATAATATAAAGTTTTTATCGTGCCTTACGGGAAGAGATGGGTTAATAGAAATTTAGTATATAAGGATTATATATGAAAAAAGAAGCACAAAGTAAAAAAGAAATATACATTGTACTTTTGGCATTTTTATTAGTAGCCTTATTAACATTAATTTCAAAGTTTTTTGGTTTTTATCAGATAGAAACTATGCATAAGATAATTTCAAATATATATGAACATCCACTAAAAGTTTCCAACGCTTCACTTCTAGTTGCATTAGATGTCTATGAGATGCATAGAGATATGAAAGATATTGTTTTATCAGAATCACAAAAAGAATATCTCAAGCGTATTGAAGAAGTAAATGATGATGAAAAGCGTGTCTATAAAAACCTTGCAATTATTGAAAAAAATATACTGGGGGAAGAAGGACTAGAACTTCAGAGAGAAACTTTAAAACTTTTTCATGACTGGAAGCCCATACGAGACGAAGTAATTGCACTCGTAAAAAACAACAAAGTATATGAGGCTATTAGTATTACTAAAGGTGAAGGTGCTGCACATGTTTTAAAATTAGAAAATTCTAGTTATAAGCTATACAATTATGCAAAAGACAAAGCAGATAACTTTAAAAATGAGGCTGAGCTTACTTTTAATAAACTAGAGTTTATGAATTATAAAATAAGCATCTTTATTTTGTTCTTGTTTTTAATGATAGTTTACTACACTGTAGGAAGAATATCAAAATATATTTATAGGAATGAACACCTTAGCGGAGTATTTGCTGTTATCCGAGATGTAAACCAGTTGATTGTTAGAGAAAAAGAAGTAGAGAAAATGCTTCAAGAGAGTTGTAATATATTGACATCAAATCATGTTTATGGACAGGCTTGGGTGATGATTTTTAATGATGATCATCAAGTTGAACATATCATAGGTTCAGACAGTTCTGAGAATTTTGAAGCTTTTAAAGAGAAGGTAAAAAATGGTTGGAGTCCTTACTGCATTGATAAAATAGCTGAACAATTTTCTTACCTTGAAAATACTAATCAAACTTGTATTGAGTGCCCTTTAAAAGATATGTATAGTGGTAAAAGTGCATTTAATATAGAGTTGAAATATAACAATAAACTCTATGGATATTTAAATATTTCTGTTGATAAAAAATATATATTAGATAAGAATGAATTAGTACTTTTAGAAGAAGTTGCAGGAGATATTGCATATGCTCTTTATAATATTTATAGAGAACAAGAGCTTGAAGAAAGCTATGGAATGCTTCATAAACTGACAGATAATATTCCCGGAGCTGTTTATCAATATAGACTTTATCCAGAT
>JAQIBW010000183.1 GCA_027858865.1 Sulfurimonas sp.
CTCTATCGTAAAATATACACTCATGTGAGCCATTATACTTTATCTCTTTTATAGAATACTTATAACCTTTTTTAAAAAGGTATTCATTTACAAAATCTCTAATATCTAAATCTAATAATTTACTAATTGCTTCTATTTCATTTTTGGTTACATATATATAACCACTCTCTCCGGTACAGCATCTACCTTCACAAGTAGAACATGCAGAGGAGTCAAAAGCATAGCTAAAACCATCTTTTTTAACTATAGATGACCGTTTATACTCTGAGTTCTTGCTTTTTTATAGATGCGCGCAGCATCTTTGGAAAATTCACTACCATCAAAACTAATCAAGGGCTTGTGTACTTTCATAAGTGAAGAAGAGCCATTTCTTACATGTAACATTACCAATGAAGCTCCTCTATCTGCTTTTGGATGTACAAATTGCACATCCACTACTCTTAACTTTACCTTGTCTAGCTCAGCACATATCAGACCAAACTGAGATGCATCGTAACAAAAAATAAAATGCGATCTAGGCTTTAATAACCTTGATACCTTTTTAAAAAATGCTTTTAAAGGTAAATTGATATTATACCTTGCATTAAATAACATCTCATTTTTACTTACAGAAACATTGTCATGATAAAATGGAGGGTTAGATATTATATAGTCATACTTTACATTTTCATCGAGATTTACAAAATCTGTTTTATGGATTTTATACTCTATCTTATTTACTCTTGCGTTGATAGTAGCATACTCTACAAAAGCATCTTGTTTCTCAACTGCTTCAAGCTCTACTTTTTTATTATCACGTGCCACTAAAAGCCCTACTATCCCACAGCCAGCACCAACATCAAGGACTTTGCCCTTTGGATTAAACGAGTCTATAAAATCATACAAAAAGACAGAATCACTGTTGTAACAGTAGCCTTCTTGAGGCTGATAAAGGAGCATATAAAGTACCTTGATAACATTTTGGATATAATTTTATTATTATATCTCAAAGCTATTAAATAAAGGCATTTCTATTATGATTATTATTCCAGCTCGATTAGCATCTACAAGGTTTCCTCAAAAAGTTTTAGCAGATATTGGTGGTTTACCTATGGTTGTTAGAACGGCTAAAGCAGTTTCACATATTGACAGAGTTGTAGTAGCTGCTGATGATGAAAAAATTATTGCTATTTGTAAAGAATATGGGGTTGAAGCTATGCTTACCTCTACAACTCATAAAAGTGGTACTGACCGCATAAATGAGTGCGCAAATATCTTAAAACTCGATGATGATGAGATAATCGTTAATGTACAAGCAGATGAACCTTTTATAGAGCCTGAGGTTGTAGAGTCACTTATAATTAAACTCAAAACTCTTCAAAAAAAAGATGAACCTTTTATTATGGGAAGTTGTTACAATGCTATAAATGCAGAGTCTGCCGAGGATCCAAACCTTGTTAAAGTTGTTTTAGACAACGATAATAACGCCATATATTTCTCTCGTTCTTTAATTCCTTACAACAGAAGTGGAAGAGCGAACTATTTTGGACATATCGGCATCTATGGGTTTAGTAAAAAAAGTCTCAAAGAGTTTTGTAATCTAGCTGATGCACCAATAGAAGACATAGAAGGCTTAGAACAACTTCGCGCTATTCATCATCAAAAGAAGATAAAAATGTTAAAGGTTTCGAGTACAGGTTTTGGTATTGATACACCAGAAGATTTATTAAGAGCTATAGAAATCTTTTTATAATAAAACATCGTAATAATCTTAATATTATTATCAACTTAGTACTATATATCGTATGTAGAAATATAAATGCGAAACTATGCTAAACTCTTGATATAAAATCAAAATAAAGACATATATACATGCAACAAGTAGATACAATTATCATAGGCTCCGGTGCTGGTGGTCTTGGGGCTGCTATAGCGCTCTCTCGTGCAGGTCAAAAAGTACTAGTTTTAGAGCAACATTATTTACCTGGTGGTTGGTGTCACAGCTTTAAACTTCACGGAAGCAAGTTCACTCCTGGTGTTCACTATATAGGTTTAATGAAAGAAGGTGAATCTTCGAGTAACTTGTACAGAGGCTTAGGGATAGCAAATGACTTAATATTTTTTAAAATGAATCCTAAAGGCTATGAACATTGCCATATCGGTGATGAAAGATTTGATATACCTGCTGATATTGATAAGTTCTTAGCATCTATGATTGAGAGATTTCCACATGAAGAAAAAGGTCTAAAGAGATACTTTCAAACTGTACGTGATGTAAGTAGACAACTCCAACTGATCCCTAAGATGAATGGCTTTTGGGATAAGATAACTATTCCTTGGAGAACTCGTCACTTAGGTAAATATGGTCTATTTAGCCTGAAAAGAGTTATAGGATGGCATATAAAAGACCCTCTTGCAAAAGCTATCTTAAATATTCAATGTGGAGATCATGGTACCTCACCTGAGAGTGCAAGTTTTCCTCTTCACTGTGCAGTTATGGAACACTATTTTAGTGGTGGGTACTACCCAAAAGGTGGTGGTGGAGCTATTGTAAGTGCAATGATAAAAGCTATAAAAAGTCATGGTGGTGAAGTTCGTACAAAAGCTATGGTTACAAAAATACTCCTAGAATCTCAAGAGAGTAAAAAAGCTGTTGGAGTAGAGCTTGAAAATGGTGAAAAAATCTACGCATCTAGAGTTATCTCAAATGCAGATCCAGAGAAGACTTACCTTGATTTAGTAGGTCGAGAAAACTTAACTGAAAAACTAAGTAAAAAACTAGACACTACAAAATACTCATGTACCTCTTTGATACTATTTTTAACTCTAGATATGGATGTAAAAGAAGCTGGGCTAGATTCTGGAAATATTTGGGTGATGCCAGATAGCAATATGGATGAGTTACATAAGGAGATGATGAGTGGGGATATAACAAGTGGGGATTATTTTAAAGGGTTATTTATAAGCTGTACAACGCTCAAAGATCCATCTAGTTTTGATGGGGAAAATCATGTATTAGAGGTTGTAACATTTATAGATTACAAGGCTTTTGAAGAGTTTAAAGATGAAACTTCGAAGCGCTCTGAAGCTTATTTAACACTAAAATCTTTACTTATGCAAAAGATGATAAATTCCCTAGAGAGAGTTATACCAAATGTCAAAGAGCATATAGTTCATAAAGACTTAGCTACACCTCTGACTAATGAGCACTTTATAAACGCAACACGAGGTAGTGTTTACGGAACTGATAAAATTTTAAAACAGATTGGTCCAAATGCTTATAGAGCAAAAAGTGAGATAGAGAATCTTTATCTTTGCGGAGCTAGTACCATGGCTCACGGTGTCACAGGATCTACTTTCTCTGGTGTGTATACAGCATCAGTGATTTTAGGATGTCAACAAGATGAGCTTATAGTGCCAGATAAGATGCAACATTTAACCATATTTGATGCTGAGAGTTATACTAAACAGGAGTAGTGTCTGCCGTATTTATTTCCTAAGTCAATATTAAAGGTTGCAAGTAGAAGTCTATATTCGTGATTTTATATATATAGTATAATCCCCAAACGTCTCACTTATAGCAAAATCATGCTTTTGACAAAAGTCTGATTTCATAATTCCTATCATTTTCTCGGCCTTTTCTTTTGCCTCTTCTTGTGTGTCAAAATCAAGACTTTCAGCCATTGCACTTTTTACAAAACAGCTACAAACGTTCTCTATTCTTACTTTATACACTCTATTTCCTTCTTGTAAATAGTAAACATTAATCTATGGTAATTGTTTATGATGTAATTCTATCTATAAGCTCTTGTACACATCTATTATAATCTTTCATACCCTTTGATCTCTTCTCGTCTAAAACAATAGGTGAACCCGATTCAAACTGTTGAGCAAGTTTTATATCTACCCCAATTGGAGAGAGTAGTTTTTCTTCTCCAAAAGATGTTTTCACCTTAGCAAGAGACTCTCTATGCTCATTAATATGTGGATTGTACATTACAGGAAGTATTGATACATCGGCAATTTCACGTCCAAGTATAGATGCACTCTGATATACAGCTCTTAGCATCTGACCAACAGCAACTACACCTAAATGATGTGGAACAAAAGGAATGACCACAGCATCTGCGACTTCTAAAGAGTTTTTAAGAAGAGCATCAAATGTTGGAGGAGTATCTATGACACAGTAATCAAAAAAATCTGCAATATTTTCTCTTTTAAAACGAGTTTTTAAAACACCTCTTAAATCTGAATACTCATAAACATCAAAAAAAGCCAAGGCTGGTGATAGAGTCAAGTTGTCATGGACTGTTGGAATGAAAGTCTCACTAAGAGTATGTCCTGTAAATATAGAGTGTACTCCTAAATCTTCACTAGGTTCACATCCTACACCAATACAAGCATGTCCTTGTGTGTCAAAATCTAAAAGTAAAACAGATCCATGTTTTGCCAAACCACTTGCTATATTTACAGCTGTAGTTGTTTTAGCAGATCCACCTTTACGGTTACTAATTACAATGGTTTTCACTAGTGTCAAATCCTTCTAAAACTTGTTGAAACAGTTTTTTACTATCTCCAAATTCATAAGAAACAGAATAGTTTTTCTTATATGCCATAATAAGTTGTAACACTGCTAAGTGAACATCTTCACATTCATTGAAATTTAACTTTAGCTCATCTGGCGAACTGCCTTGTAAAAAATCTCTAAATGATACAACTTCATCTTCATATATTACAGATGCAAAAGTTGCCGTATTTTTTTCATATGTTATTGCCATTATATACTCCTGATATAAAAATCTAACTTGGTATTTTCAGTGTTTTAATTACATTTATTAAAACACCTTCTAAGTCTAGTACACCTGAGAGTTCTAAATACTCACTAATACTCTGCTCTTCATCACTGTTCATTATTTGAGAATCTTCTATATGCACTATATCGTCTATAGAGTCAACTTTTATAGCAAAACGTTTAGAACCATTTTCATAAAACAGTAGCTTTAACGAAGAATTTTCAAGGTCTTTGTTTTCATCTTCATGTGGAGGAAGTCCTATAACTTTACGAAAATTCAAAACTTTTACTACACTATTTTCATAAGACATCATCCCATCTATCAAATCATGAGCATTAGGTATCTCAGTCAATTCAACCATTTGAATAATTCTCTGTATATTTTCAATATTTAAAGCGTAACGACTACTTCCTACATTAAAAACTATTAAATCAATCATACCAAAACCCTTCTATGCTACAGCAATATCTTCTTTTAATTTTTGAGAAATACCTAAAAGACCTATTGGGTCTATAGCCATTATAATCTGTCCATTACCAAGTAATGCAGTACCACTAAATAGAGGATGATTCTCCATAATTCCAACTAAAGGCTTTTGAACTACATCTAACTGTCCTAAGAACTTATTAACAACAACCGCTAAGAGATTATTTTTAATGTTTAAAACAACAATTGAAAGTGGCTCATCTTCCATAAATTTTTCATTTAACATAGATTTAACAAAAAGAAGAGGAATAACCTCACCTCTGATGTAAACAAAGGGTTCATTATGAAGATATTCTATCTCAGATCTGTCAAGTTTTACAGTCTCACTAACACTGTCCATTGGAAGTCCATAATGAATATTGTTCATTTGAATATGAAGAAGAGATGTTACAGCTAAAGACATTGGAATAGATAGAGTTATAAGTGTTCCTTGGTTTGCTTTAGTTTTAATAGCTATGCTACCGCCAAAGCTCTCAATAGACTTCTTAACAACATCCATACCAACACCACGACCGCTAAATTCTGTGATTTCATCTACTGTTGAGAGACCAGGAAGTAGAACCAGTTCAGCCATTTCATCTTCACTAAGGGCATCTATCTGCTCGGGAGTCATTAGACCTTTTTCCAGCACTTTTCCTGCAACTCTATCTACATTTATTCCTGCACCATCATCTTTTATCTCTATAATAATCTTATCAGACTGAGCAAAAGCTTTAAGAGTTACATTTCCGCTGGCACTTTTACCTTTTTTCTCTCTAACATCAGGCATTTCAACACCATGATCAAGAGAGTTTCTCATAATATGAATCATTGGGTCAGCCAGCATCTCAATCATATTTTTATCTAACTTAGTCTCTCCACCTTCCATCTCAAGGTTAACTTTCTTGCCAAGTTTTTTAGAGATATCACGTACTAGTTTAGGATATCTGTCAAAGACATAAGATATAGGTAACATTCTCATACCCATTATCAAGTCTTGAAGTTGTTCAGAGAGACGGTTGATGAAAATATACTTATCCATAATCTCTCTTTTAATAGTCTCATGAGTCATACCAACTACATTATCTGCTAAGTATGGAAGAGAATTTTTAGCGACTAATAATTCTCCTACAACATTCATAAGACTATCGATTGACTCTTGGTCGATTTTAACTGTTTTACCAACTACTGCCTTTTGTGGAACAGCTTTAGGTACTACGACTTCCTGAGAAAATTTTTCTTCTTCTACTTCAATTTCTTCATCCGGTTCTTCTTCGTGCGTTACCTCTACCTCTTCTCCTATTTCTAGAAAAGCTTTTATTTCTTCTTTATTATTGAACTCTATCGGCATCTCTGGTACAAATTTTCTGATTTTATTCATTATCATGATTACACGTTGTAAATCATCATCACTCTGAATCTGATCAATGGCTAATAGTTGCTGATCTTTTATATTTTGGACTGTTTTAACTATGTCTTGTGTCATCTCTATTGTAACTTCAGATTGAGGCTTCTCTTGTACTTCAATATTTTCATCAGCTTTATATACTTCACCTTTATAAAGGTTATCAAAGAAGCCAGAAAGTTTTGTTGTATCATTGTCATCTATCAACCCACTGATATCCAGAAATCTTTGTAGTTGGGCATGTTGAAGCGTATCAGCACCAACTAACTCCATAGATCTTTTTACTTCTTCAACGATGCTAGATAATTCTAAGTCTTGTGCAATATTATTAAGTTCTTTTAAAGAGTCTATCTTGTGCCCAGTCTCACCAATATTTACACTTAACAAAGTAGAAATATCCAAAGGTAAAAACTGAAGTTCATCTATAAAGTTAAATAGTGCATCTTCAATCTCTTCAAAAGTAGCTTTTATAAATGCAGTCAGTTGAACTCTTAAAAGAAGTCCATCTTCATCTTCTGTTCCACTCAAAACAGATTTAGCATTTTCATCACTCATACAAGAATAAACACCAATTACTTTATCGCCTAAAAGAGATAAAGCATAGATTGGATCATTTCCATAGACCATACATGATTCATCTATATCAAAGACAACAGCATAAAAGTTTTCGCTTGAACAAAACTCCTCATCAATATCATTATTTTTAAAAGCTATCTTTTGTGATGAAATACCATTTAAAGTATTTAAAGGCATATTCACTACAGAGGTAGCATCTTCAACGACTAAGAAACCAACTTCCCAAACGGATTCAGCTTCTTTATCTTTTCCCATTTGCTCACTTAAAGATGTAATGATTTCGTTTAATCTATCTTCGTCTGCTTGCACTATACCTTCAGTCTCTTCAGCTGCTTCAACAAGATTAAGAACTTCATCAAAAGCATCATATAAAGCTTCTGTCATACCATCAGCAAATTTTAATCTTGAATCTCTAAGCATATCTAAGAGATCTTCTGCGTGATGAGTAATATCTCTAACGCTATCAAAACCAACTATCCCACTACCACCTTTTAAAGTGTGTGCAGCACGAAATACCGAATTTAAAAGTTCAGGATCAGCTCCCCCAATATCTTCGATATTTTGGTCTATAAATGCTAAGTTTTCTCTAGCTTCGCTTAAAAATTGCTCTAATAATGGATCCATAATAAACTCTCCTTCTCTTAACTTTTAACTAAAATATCTATATATGACTGCAGTAAATCCGGTTTTATCGGCTTTGTTTCAAATAGGTTTGCACCGACTTTATAAGCATTTATTTTATCTTCGAGTTTTGCCTGCGTTGTAACCATAATAACTGGAACAGTTTTATGAATTGACTGCTTACGAAGATCACTGATAAAAGAGTAACCATCCATTATGGGCATATTAACATCTACAACATACATATCTATTTTTACATCTAGACTCTTTTCTAACGCTTCCATACCATTTTCTGCTTCTATAACATCCAGTCCTAGTGACTTGATAATAGCTCCATGATAATTTCTCACTGTTTTTGAATCATCTACAATCATAATTGTTGGCATAATATCTCCTAAAAAAAATCTATCTCATCAGTTTCATTTTCAGAACCAAGTTTACCAGAAAATACTTCTCTTGTATCTTTTTTTCCACTACGGTAGTCTTAACACTCTTGTTATAGCTTGCTTTAACTATCCATCCAGTAAGTCCTAAAGCTTTACCTTTTTGTTTAATTTTATTTCTGATAAATCAGAGTGTTATCTATTTTTTTAGCCTTAAAAACAGATACTATTCTACTCATATACTCAGCATGTCCTAAAAGAACATAACCGCCTGGATTTAGCATGTCATAAAATGTCATTGCTACCTCTTTTCTAGATGCATCGTCAAAGTAGATAAGCATATTTCTTGAAAAGATAACATCGAATTTTCCAAGATTTCTCATCTGCGTTTTGTCAAATACATTTGCTACTTGAAAATCAACGCTTCCCTGTAGTTCTTCACCAAGCTCATAACCTAAACTCTTTTTTTTAAACCATCTAGATAGTACGTCCTTAGGTATAGCATGAATAGAGCGTTCAGAATATTTGGCTCTTTTAGCTTTTTCTATAACTGAAGAATCAATATCTATTCCTACTACTTCAATATCTCTTTCTTCTACGACTTTGCCCTCTTCTACTATATGCAGAATCATCGAGTATGGCTCTTCACCTGTAGAACATGGTGAGGAAAGGATTCTAAGAGTTTTTGAAGCCGGTAAAGTTGCATGAAGTTCATGTATTTTTTTATTTAATAAAGCCTCAAATTGATCTTTTTCTATGTAAAAATATGTTTCATTTACAGTAACCCCATTCATTAATTTTTGAAATTCATCTCCTTCTTTATCTTCAAAACGAAGATTAAAGAAATACTTTCTAAAATTATCAACTCCCAACGCTTCAGCTCTGGCATCTACATATTTAGCAAGCTTTTCATAATGTTTTTCTTCTTCTAAATATATACCGCTCTTTCTATAGACAAACTCACTCATCTTTAAAAAGTTCTCTTTTGATAAAAGATAGGCCATCATTATCCCTTAATCATCTTTATAGCACCATCAACGGCAAATTCAACATAAAATTCATTATTAAATCTTACTTTTAAAGATTCTAAGAGTTCAATATCTTTTTCTTCACCTATCTCAGCCATATAATCTACCGCTGTCATAGCCACATTAATATCTTCTTCATCTTCTAAAAGTTCAACTAACATATCTCTAGATTCTGCAAAATTAACGTCACCTAAAACATTTATAGCAAAGATTCTTAAGTCTCTATCATCACCTATAAGAAATTTAACAATATAATACTTTATAGCATCTCCAAAATCCCTAAGTATTGATATTCCTAAGTTTCTGACATAGGCATTTTCAAGCTTTAAAAGATTCATTATTTCTTCTATTGGCGCATCTTCTGGATCCATATTTGATATAGCCGCAGATATTTTAGTCAAGTAGCTTTTATCAACATCTTCTCTAGTGATGCAAAAGATTAGGTATTCACCTGCCCCATCAAACTTTGCAATTTCTTCTATGGCATAATCTTTATTATCATGATTTTCACTTGACTCAAAATAAGAAATCGCTTCTTCTAGGGTTGAAAAAGTCGGTAGTTTTTCAATGTCTTGTTTAACATGTTTTTTAATTAAAGCCATAAATCAATCCTCTTACTTTAGTGTTACTATCTTTTTGAGTATGTTTGCAAAGTCCAACTGCTCAGATACTCCTCCACGCTCAAAAGCTTCTTTTGGCATACCATAAACTGTTGCACTCTCTTCACTTTCACCAAGAGTATATGCACCTGCTTTTTTAAGCTCAACCATAGCATCTGCACCATCATCACCTATTCCAGTGAGTATAACACCTACAAGACTGTGAGCTTCAAAAACACTTAACGCACTATAAATCATATCATTTACACTCGGTTGAAAAAAGTTATCACCCTTATTTTTATCTTCACATATTACTATTTTTCCAGAAGTTTTTTTAGAAAAGTTCATATGAACTCCGCCACGGGCTACATATATATTTCCTGGCAATAGTTCCATATTATGAGCGCTCTCATGAACATTTAAAACACAGGAACGATCAAGTCTCGCAGCAAATGTTTTTGTAAATTGTTCAGGCATATGCTGAACTATACAAACTGGATATTTATAACTTGGAGGAAGTGAAGCACAAATCTGTTCTATCAGTCCTGGTCCACCGGTAGAAGAACCGATAAGAACAACTTTTTCTATATCACGAGAATCAGTAGTATGATCCATCTCTTTTACTGCTATTTTTCTTTCTCTTTGAACAGGTCTTGATACTTTCTTTTGAAGTCTTCTTTTTGGAATTTTACTAAGAGACTTTACCTTTTGTATAATCTCTTCTCGATTCTCATTTTTACCGACATTCATAGTTCCAGGTTTTAGTATAAAGTCTATTGCTCCTAGGTCAAGAGCATCCATAGTTATAGTTGCATTTTGGGTAGTTAAAGAGCTAACCATTAGTATGGCAGTTGGTTGCTTTTTCATGATTTGTTTTACTGCTTCTAAACCGTCCATAACAGGCATGTTTATATCCATAGTAATTACATCATACTGAGTTTGAGTTGCTTTATCCACTGCCTCTTGTCCATTTTTGGCTGTTTCAATCTTATAATCTAATGTTGATATAATCTCTCTTAACTGTTTTCTTACAAGTGCGGAATCATCAACAATCAGTACCTTCTTTGCCACTGTTTCTCCTAGTTTGAAACTATCTTTTGTATATCCATAGATAGGATTAATCTATGACCATCTTCTAAATGTAACACATTACTAAACAGCTCATCATCCTGAGTTCTTAATTCATCAGTTTTGACGTCAATAATATCACTTATGCTATCTACAACAAAACCTATTCTTTCTTCATTTATGTCACAAACTACAATCTTTGAATCTTTATTGATTTTTGTTGGTATACCTAACTTTTTAAATAGCGACATAATCGTAACAATTCGACCTCTGATATTTATAACACCTTCTATATTTTCATCGCTATATACAACTTTAGTAGCATCTACAATATCTATAATCTCTGCTACATACTCAACATCAAAAGCGTATTCCTTACCTGCAAGTTTAAATATAATCACTTCTTGAGCAATGGTAGAACTATCCTCTGCTTTTATTTCCCTTTTAGATGTTGAATCGATATAAGTGCTATTTTTTAAAAATATTGTTTTTAAAACTTCTTCATCAAAGAAAGATATCAGAGAGTTATTATCATGAATAACCCCAGATATTTTATTTTCTTGAAAACTCTCTTTCATATATTCAATATCTCTATCTGCAAAGCTTTTTATATCTATAATATCATCAACCAAAAGCCCGATCGTCTCTCCAGCACATGAGGTTATTAGGATACGGTTTTTTTCACTCTTTTGAGTACTAAATCCATAATACGAACGCAGATCAATCACTGCAATCAACTCTTCTCTTAAAGTTATTAGTCCAAGCAAATCTTGCGAACTGCCAGCTATATCTGTATAGTTAAAATCTGAAAGTATTATTTCTCTTAAGTAGTCTATATTGAGTGCAAATCTTTCTTTTGACATTGCAAAAATTAAAAACTTTGTAGAGTTCTCTTCTTTTGTATCAATATGTTTTACTTTGCCACTATTTACTTCTCTAGAATCTATTTTAACCTTAGAGATTTTAGATATTAGAGTTGCTAACGATAAAACTTGAACCAAAGAATCTTTATATTTGTATATCGCTATTACGGGATCATTAGGAATATCTATATACTCGATATCTGATTCTTTAATGTCTACAGTATTATAAACTTCACTAACCAACAATGCATTCGATGATAGATTCCCGTTAAGACTTAGAAGTCTACTATTAGTTGCTTGTAAATCTACTTCTGGCATATCCAATAAGATATTTACATCAACAATACTCACTATATTTCCACCAAGACCATAAAGTCCTCTAGTTCCTTTAGGTCTTAAAGGCAGGTCCATAAGTGATGGAACTCTATAAATCTGGTTAATATCTTCTGTTGAAATACCATAATTCTCTTGAGAATTTTTAATAATTAAAATCTCTTGGATTTTCATCGTAAATTACCCCTGCTGAAGCTCATCCGCCATTACAGCCAATTCGTCTACTCCTTCACCAATGTGTGAAACAGTTTCTATTATAAGTTCACTAGCTTTACGAGATTCCATTGCATTTCTAGCACTTAGCTCTACTGCTTTTTGAATCTCATTAATACCAATAACAACTTGGTTCATCCCTTCTAAATTCTGATCATTGATAGCTTTAAGCCCTGTATATCTATCTAATAAATCTACGAGCATATCTGTGATTTTTACAATATCATTTATTAATATGTCTATTAACGATTGTTCATTTCCCTGAGATGCTAAAAGGTTGTTCCAATCTGTTCTTACCGTATCAATCTCTGAGTTCATTGACTCTACTATGTCATTAATCTTGTCAGTATTTGATTCTGATTCTTTTGCTAAGTTTCTGATGTCAGAACTAACAACTGCAAAACCTTTTCCAAAGTCACCTGCCCGTGCAGCTTCAATTGAACCACTAATAGCAAGCATATTTAGTTGAACGATTGAGTTTGAGATTCTTCCAACTGTTTTATCGACATTTCTTGTCTCTTTTACAATTACAGTTAATTCTCCTGCTGCACTATTGCCTTGAGTTATAGAATCACTAAAAGCACCTCTAATCTCACTTACAGTATTTTTAACAACATTAAATGAGACTTTTAAAAGGTCAAAGTTTCTTCTAGCTATTTCTATAAGTTTGTCAATATCCTTAGCCGCATCTATACCAGCTTCTATAAGTTCTTTATTTTGGAGTGCACTTTTGTTTGTAGTATGAGAAGATGACTCTATCTGGTTTAATGCACTGGTCACATCTTCAAGAGCGTTTTGAATCTCTTCCATTGAACCACCGATAGTATCAGCGCTTAAAGCGATATCTTCAGCAGATTTCATTGTGTCTGTAGAGTACTTTAGTTCTTCTGCTAGATTTGAAAGTTCTTTAATATCATCTTCTGTTTGAGCCAGAGCATCTGATTGAATATCTATACCATTTAAGGTTTTTTCAACAGATAGAGCAATTTCACTAGATGCGTGCGCTATATCTTGAGAACCTTTGTTAATCTTAGCAACAAAATCACCAAGTTTTCGAGTATATGTATTTACACTTCTAGCAGCTTCAACAGAGTAAACAGCTATTTTTGTAAGCTCTTCCATTTTTGCACTTAAAGTATTACCTTTAGATCCATTGGCTGAGATAGTTGTAGTTGTCTCACCAATACTTTGGATAATATTGTCAATACTTCCTTGAATCTTAGTTACAAGTTCAGAAATAAACTCAGCATTTTTCTCACTCTCTCCAGCTAAAGCACGTGTCTCATAAGCAACAACTGCGAAACCTTTACCATGCTCTTTAGCGCGAGATGCTTCTATAGCTGCATTAAGTGCAAGAAGGTTTGTTTGATCTGCAATCTTTGCTATAAAGCCAACAGCATCACCAATATTTTGAGATGATATTTTTAGCTCTTCACTTTTAGTAGATGAGTCCTCTGCAACTTGTACAGCTCTCGCCATTCTTCCTACAGAATCATTTACTTTTCCCACAGATGCCATAATATTTTCACCAGTAGAGAGGGTAGATGATATAACGGTATCTATAGTAGAGTTCATTCTGACAATATTAGTATCTATTTCTTTTACATTTGCGAGGGCTTGTTCACTTGCCCCACTGTTCTCTTCAGCAGCGGTCGCGATTTGCTCCATTGAAGATTTTAGTTCTTCAATGGCACTTACGCTCTCTTGTGCATTTTCTAAGATTGTCATAGATACGCCAGCTATACTTTCACTTATTTGTTGTTGTTTAGCCAGTGTTCTTTGTCGTCTTTTATCTCCACCTCCGCTACCTTGTGCTACTACTGCAGCTGAAGATGAACCTGAAGTATATTTTTTCATTAATGCCATTATAAATTCCTTTGGATTCTAATCTAGAGTTGAGTAAAGCACTTCTGCTTTTTTGATATCTTCACGAGAAGGTTTAACTCGAATGGAAACATATTTAGTTTTTCCATTTTTATCAACTGAGCGAAGAACTGTTGCATATACCCAGTAGTACCCACCACCTTTTCTTGCATTTTTAACATAACCAGTCCAAAAACCTTTTGTTTGAACATCACTCCACAGAGACTTAAACGCAGCCCTTGGCATATCTTGATGACGAACAACATTATGAGGCTGACCGATTAGCTCATTTCTATGTAAATTTGCTATCTTTAAAAAAGAGTCACTCGCGTATTCAACTATACCTTTTTCATCTGTCTCACTCAAAAGATATAAATCATTATATAGGACTTCACCATCTTCTAAAAATGTTAAACCTTCTGTGCTTACTTCACTGTTGTTTTTAAACACACTAACCCCCAAAAAAAAGTATTGCATAGCTTACAGTGTGTGCACTGAAATTACATTTAAGGTAATTACTTTTCATTAATACAGATAGTCTAATTTATACTTATTTTGTAGTTTTATTATTAAGAGTTATATTTATTGTAAGTAAGGGGAGTGAGCTTAAAGCCCTCAAAGAAGAGGGATTTAAGTTGTATGCTTAGGATTAAACTTAGATATTATCTCTAATACCTAGATCCTGAACTAATTTAAGATAAGCTTCTTTATCTTTTCTTTTGAAGTATTTCATTAAACGACGACGTTGACCAACTAGTTTAAGTAAACCTAGTCTAGAAGCGTGATCTTTTTTGAATATTTTTAAGTGCTCTGTTAACTCTGCAATTCTTGTTGTTAAAAGTACGATTTGAACTTCACTTGAACCTGGATCACTCTCTGAGCGACCGTATTTTGCTACAATTTCTTGTTTTTTAGCCGAATCTAAAGCCATAATAGCCTCCTGATGGGTATAATAATCTAACGTTTATACAAAATAGTATAAAGTTGAAGAGGGATTATAGCAAAACTATATTAAAAATGGTTTAGGCTCGCTGAAGTAGTAACCTTGAGACTTCTCTATTCCCAACTCTTTAACTTTTTCAAATATCTCTTTATTCTCAACAAATTCTGCTATCACCTGAATACCCATTTTTTTAGCAAAAT
>JAQIBW010000017.1 GCA_027858865.1 Sulfurimonas sp.
ATTTCAAAATTAAAACATCACCAATAGCGTCATGAGCTTTTATTTGAATTCCATACTTTCCAGCTTCTCTCTCTTCTTCATCTTTTGAATAAAGTTTATATCTAAAAGTTTGTAGTTTATAATCAGGCACTAAATTGTTATTTTTATCTCTAATTTCAACTTCAATCAAATCTTCTTGTCCATGTCCAGCACTTGGATGAGGAACTTTTAAATCAAACAGATGCATAGCGCAACGAAGAGTATCTATAACTTGGCATTTATTCTCAAACTTATGTTTTTCAAGCATTCCCAAATCAAAAGGTGAATTATGAGCTATAAGATAGTTTTCTTCACTGTTAAGTTCATTTAAATCTTTCCAAAATTCTGTCTTTTTAAAGAGAGGTTTATCATCTATATCAACTTGTCTTAATCCATGCGTACTCATAGCCTGAAGCTTAATAGGTATATTTGAAGAGCATAATTCATCATATACACCCTTCCCATACAATTCTCCCTTAGTATCAGTTATGATTGCACCTATCTGTATAATCTGGTCTTCTGAGTCTACCCCTGTTGTTTCTGTGTCAAAAAATATATTGTATGCCATTAACCTATTACCTCTATTCCCTTTATTGCTTCTATCTCTGAAGTAATTGAGGGATCAATTTGTATATATGTATTCATCTTTACATCAACTAATTTTGATGTGATAATTAACTCAACTTCGCTTCGTCCGTGATTGGCACGAACGAGAGCATATAACTCTTCTATTGCATCATAGTTTTCAGTTAATTCTATGCGAATTTTAGTCGGAGCAAGTTGCTCCTCGACTATCTTTGTTTTAACTTTTTCTTTTTTTGCATCTTTCAAGTTGATAACTTTTTTGCCTAAAAGTCTTGTACCTTGTTCATTTCTTGTAACTTCTACTACAAAACATACTGGAGAATTTAAATCCATCCCTTGAAGTTTTTCTAGTGTTTTTTGAAATATCATAAATTCCATATTGCCATGAAAATCCATCAGGTTTACAAGACCGAACTTGTTACCTTTTTTACTTATTTTTTCAGTTATTCCCTCAACTTTACCTATAAAAAGTGCGCTTCCACTATCTACATTTTCTATGTCAGAAGAGAGTGTATGAGGCACTGCTTCAATATCTGAGCGAAATCCGTCTAGAGGATGACCTGAGACATAAAAACCCATGGTCTCTTTTTCAAGTTCAAGTATTCTTATAAGCTCAAACTCTGGTAAATTTGCTATTTCAACTTGCACTGTTGTCATATCTTCTCCATCACCAAAAAGTGAACCGAAAGCCTCTTTTTTCATTTTGGCGCATTTTGCCCCTGCTTCGGATATGATTTCTATATGGTCAAGCAATGCTCTACGTGATAATCCAAAATCATCAAAAGAACCAGACTTTATAAGTGATTCTATAACTCTTTTATTTACTTTTGATGTGTCAATTCTAGATATAAAATCACTCATATCTTTAAATTCACCCTCCTGTCTGGCTTCAAGTATCCTTGATATTGCTGAACTTCCTGCACCTTTTATGGCTCCAAGTCCAAACAAAATTACGTCAGTTCCATCATCATTTTTTATAGCAGAAAATTCAATCAAGCTTTTATTTACTGAAGGTGGCATTAAAACAATACCAAGTCTTTTTACCTCATCGATATACTTAACAACTTTATCCATGTTGTCTTGCTCACTCGTTAAAAGTGCCGCCATAAACTCTTGAGGATAGTAAGTCTTAAGATAAGCCGTTTGAAAAGTAATCATCGCATATGCAGCTGAGTGCGATTTGTTAAAACCGTATCCTGCAAATTTTTCAATCAAATCAAATAGTTCTGATGCATGCCTAGGATTGTACCCAAGTTTTTCAGCTCTTTCACTAAACTCTTTGTTATACGCTGCCATAACATCAACTTTTTTCTTACCCATAGCACGACGAATTAAATCTGATTCACCAAGGCTAAAGCCACCAATAGTCTGAACTATCTGCATAACTTGTTCTTGATAAACAATAACTCCATATGTTGGCTCTAAAACTGGGCGAAGTGGTTCAGTGAACTCATCAAAAAAGTAATTTATCTCTTGAATGCCATGCTTTCTCTCAATAAAGTCATCAAGCATCCCTGACTCCATTGGACCTGGACGATAAAGTGCCAAAACCGCAATTAAATCCTCAAAAGCACTTGGTTTCAACCTTTCATTGAGTGACTGCATTCCTGTTGATTCTATCTGGAACAGACCAACTGTATGACCACTTTGAATTAAGTCATAAACTTCTTTATCATTCATATCGATTGCATTAAAGTTTATGTCTATATCGTATCTTCTTTTTATAAGTTTTAACGCATTATCAATCACTGTTAAAGTCTTAAGTCCAAGAAAGTCAAACTTGATTAAATCAACATCTTCGAGATAATTCAGTGAATACTGAGTAACAAGTTGCTCTTCACCTGAGGGCTTATAAAGAGGTGTTTTATACCAAAGTTCTTCATCACTAATTACTACACCCGCTGCGTGCATGCCTGAGTTTCTATTTAGCCCCTCAAGTGCCAGTGCAAACTTCCAAACCCTTGCAATTCGTGGATCTTCATCTATCAACTTTCTAAGTTTTTCTTCTTTCTGATATGCTCCAGGTTTATAACCATCTTCTCCCTCAATACCTTTTCCATTAAGTGTTATACCAAGTTCATCTGGGATGAGTTTTGCCATCTTATCAGCTTCAGCATAAGGAATAGCAAGTACTCTAGCAACGTCACGAATAACACCCTTTGCCAAGAGTTTTCCAAAAGTGATAACCTGTGCCACATTATATCGACCATATTTTTCAACAACATAATCGAT
>JAQIBW010000202.1 GCA_027858865.1 Sulfurimonas sp.
AGTAAACCCTATACGACTGAAGCCTTCTTTTGCTATTAGTAAAAGATTATTGTTCATCTTCATTTGTGCTATCTTCTTTTTTGATATCTTTTTCTGACATTTTAGCATCCTCTTTTAACTCTTCTTCTATATCATCAACTCCAATAGAAACTTTTGATACCATATCATTAACTTTTTCAAAATTTATAATAATATCTCTTACTTCCTCACCAGTAATATTTTCTTTTTTGTAAAGTAAAGCTACCATTTCTTCTATAGCACCTTTATATTCTTCTAGACGAGTTACAACAGTTTCATAATGCTCAGTTAAAGATGTCTTAATAAATTCATCCATATTCTCAGCCATTTTATCACTGTACTCTCGCGTAGCTTGTTGTCCACCACCTAGGAAAGATTGTCTGCTTTTCTCCAGTACCATAAGACCGGCTACATCACTCATACCATAGTTTTGAACCATAGATTTAATTATGTCTGTTGCTCTCTCTAGGTCATTACCTGCACCAGTAGAGATTTCACCGATAAATACTTGCTCAGCAGCACGACCACCGAGTAGTACATCTACTTCTGCCCATAACTCATGACGCTGCATCATGAATTTGTTTTCTTCTGGTTTATTCAGTGTATAACCAAGAGCAGCAAGACCACGTGGAACTATAGAAACTTTAGAAACTTTTTTAGCTCCCACTGTTGTCTCAGCTAAAAGTGCATGGCCACTCTCGTGATAAGCTACAATTTTTTTCTCTTTAGGATTGATTCGGCGAGATTTTTTTGCAAGTCCTGCAATAGCTCTCTCAACTGATTCAAATAAATCTTTTTGCTTAACCGTTTTTTGACTTTTTCTACCAGCTAAGAGGGCTGCTTCATTTATGATATTTGCCAAATCTGCTCCTGCTAGACCAGCAGTTAAACGAGCAATTTCTTCAATCTCTACGTCATCATCCATTTTTACATTTTTCATATGTACTTTAAGTATTTTTATACGACCTTCATAATCTGGTTTATCAACAAGAACCTGTCTGTCAAAACGACCAGGACGAAGAAGTGCAGCGTCAAGAACCTCTGGTCTATTTGTAGCAGCTAGTATAATAATAGGAGTATCTGTCCCAAAACCATCCATCTCTGCAAGAAGTTGATTTAGAGTTTGTTCTCTCTCATCATTACCACCCATCATACCACCAGCAGCACGACTCTTACCAATAGCATCTATCTCATCTATAAATATTATACTAGGAGCATCTTTTTTAGCTTGCTCAAACAAATCACGAACACGAGCTGCACCAACACCAACAAACATCTCTATAAAACTAGAACCGCTCACTGAGAAAAATGGAACATCAGCTTCGCCTGCAACTGCTTTTGCTAAAAGAGTCTTACCTGTACCGGGAGCACCAACTAAAAGTACACCTTTAGGAATTTTTGCACCGATTTCTACATAACGTGCCGGATATTTCAAAAAGTCAACAATCTCTTGAACTTCTTCTTTTGCCTCTTCGACGCCTGCTACATCATCAAACTTAGTACTTGGTTTTTCTGAGTTAACCATTTTTTTAGAATTTCCCATTCCTAAAATACCACCACCCATACTTTTTTGCATTCTACCTGCAAAAAACATCCATATTGCGATAATTATTAGAAATGGAAATAGCCAACCAAACATCTCTGTAAACCAGTTTGTTTCACTAAAACCCGTATATTCTATGCCTTGCTTATCTAATAGTTCAACGAGGTTAGTATCACCCCTTACAATTCTAGTAGTATATACTGAACCGTCTGTTGCGACAGCTTTGATATAACTTTGTCCAATACTTACTTTTGAAACAGCTTTACTTTCTACTAAAGTTTTTAGCTCCGAGTAACTTACCTGCTTTGTTTTCCTATTTGCAGTAGCACCGTTATCTAATCCTGTTCCTTCTCCAACAAGCACTTTAAATAGCAAGATTATTACTACCGAAAATATCGCAAAAGTTATTAATGGATTATTGTTAAAAAAATTGTTATTTTTATTATCATTGTTCGAATTTTTGTTTGACATTCTTTATCTCTTTCTTATTTTCTTTTTAGGACAAGTGTTATCCACTCATCTACTGCTATTCTCTCAATTATTTCACAATCTTTGTAAAAACCTAAAACCTTACTCTCATACTTATCTAAAATACCTGATAAAATTAATATACCATCATCTTTTAAAGCACTTTTCAAGTCTTTGGCGATAATTGTAAGTACATCAGCAACTATATTTGCTACTACTATATCATATTTTAAAGAGCTTAATGAGCATGAACCTTCCCATATTTTTGAAAATGCTATATTGTTTAACTTAGCATTTTCTATACTATTGCTAACAGATACAGGGTCAGTATCACAAGCTTCTACAATTGCTTTTAACTTTATTGCTGCAATACCTAGTATACCACTACCACAACCTACATCAATTAGAGTGTCTCCCTCTTTTACATACTTAGAGATTGCTCTTAATGACGAAGCTGTTGTCGGATGATGACCAGTTCCAAAAGCTAAAGCTGGATCGATGGCAATGTTAATTAAGTCTGGATTTTCTTCATCCCAAGTAGGATGTATATAAAATTTATCTATAGCAAGGGGTGTAATACTTTTTTGATAAAGTTCAACCCAGTCACTGTTTTTAAGTTTTTTCTGCTCACATTCAAGCTCTATTGTCTCACCTAAAGCTTTTTGTAAGGCCTCACAGAACTGTTCAAGTCCCCATATAATAGTATCAAGTTCATCTTCACTTCTTACAATAAAACCAGAATCTGACTCCTCAAAGCCTACTGGTATCGTATCGTGCAAAAAGTCAGTAAATAACTCCTTGTGAGATGAAACTTTAACTACTAACTCGTAGTAGTATTCCTGCATTACTCAGTAATACCCATTACTGCACCAAGTTTCTCTTTTAGAACCTGGGGAGTAAATGGCTTAACTATATAGTTATTTACACCTGCTTTAAGTGCAGTAATAACCTCTGATTTACCACCTTCTGTTGTAACCATAATAATAGGAGTGTCTTTAAAGCGCTCATCAGCACGAACTTTTTTAACTAATTCAAGTCCATTCATCTCCGGCATATTCCAATCAGTAATTAACATCTCAATATCTGGATTAGAATCCATTTGAGCCCAGCCTTCAAGACCATCAGCCCCTTCCAAAATGTCTTTATAACCTAAGCGAGCCAAAGTATTTTTAATAATACGGCGCATCGTAGAACTATCATCAACTACAAGTAATTTCAATAGAAATCCTTTTTTTAAAATATATTTTGCAAAATTTATACTCTAATAATAGCTAAATTTTTATTTTTTTTCCATTAATCAAGAAGTTTAAACATCTTTGGTAAATCTAATCTACCTTCATAATAAGCCTTGCCAATAATAACACCGTCAACTTCTTTCGTTGCAATTAGGGCTTCAATATCGCTAGCATCTTTAACACCACCGCTAGCAATAGTACTAATGCCGCTTGCTCTTGCTATATCCAAAGTAAATTCTACATTTACTCCGCTTAGTGTTCCATCTTTACCTACATCAGTACATATGATAGCTTCAACCCCTGCATCTGCAAACTCTTTTGCTAAATCAGTGGCTTTCATACTACTTACTTCACCCCATCCCTCAACCGCCACAAATCCATCTATTGCATCTATACCGACTGCTATTGGGTATTTTGCTGCCATGTCTCTTACAAATTGAGGGTCTTTAACTGCGATTGATCCTAAGATTATTCTGTCAATTCCAATTTCTAACATTTTTTGAATTGTCGCTTCATCACGGATACCACCGCCTAGTTCCAACTTAACATTACAGTTTTGTCTAATTTTTATAATCTGTTCTAAATTTTTAGGCTCTCCTGCAAAAGCACCATTTAAATCAACTATATGCACCCACTCTGCACCCATTTCTTCAAATGTTTTTACTAATGACCAAGGCTCATCTGAGTAAATCTTTGCACTATCCATCAAACCTTTTGTTAGTCTAACTGCTTTTCCGTCTTTTAAATCTATCGCTGGGTAAAGTGTCATCTATAATCCTATAAAATTTTCTAAAATATGTAAACCATTTTTATGGCTTTTTTCTGGATGGGGTTGTATTCCCATTACATTATTATGAGCTACAGCTGATGTAAAATCATAACCATAATTTGTAGTCCCTATAATGTCTTCTTTATTTGTACAGTTCACATGATATGTATGTACAAAGTACAGATAATGTTCTTCATCTAAGTTCTCAAATAATGGATGTTGTGAAGTAAACATTTTGTTCCAGCCCATATGTGGAATCTTTAAAGGCTCGCTAAACTTACTACTGTCAAAAGCGGTTACACTACCTTTAATAAGTCCTAAACCTTCATGCTTCCCAAATTCTTCACTACTTTCAAAAAGTAGTTGCATACCAAGACAGATGCCAAGCATATACTTACCGCTTGCAGCATAGTCTCTTAAAGCTTCAATCATATTTCTCTCGCGTAGATGAGTCATCGCATCAGGAAATGCACCAACTCCGGGGAGAATAAGTTTGTCATAATCTTTAAACTTACTTGGGTCACTCTCTATAACTGTATCTTCACCCAGCTTTGCAAATGCATTTTGTACACTTGCTAGATTTCCCATATTATAATCAACTATTGCTATCATGAATCATTTTTCACTTTTGTAAATTTTATATATACCGCTAAACTTGTTATTAGTAGTGCTACCCCACCGATAATATACATTGCATACATCAACATTTGTGGATCTGTAATGGCAAACTTAAACACCAACATTAAAGCTTCAATAGATAAGGCAATAATAATAGAGCCTAAAAATTTGACCATTGTCTTATGTGGACCAGAAATATTTTGCTCTTTATGCCGTCCGAGTATCTCTTCTTCTATAAGAGTTTTTGCTAAGTCAAATATTGCTAAAGATAAGGTTAACAGAATCGTGGCTTTAAACATATCATCTATAACTAATTTAGAAACTGTTATTTCATTAATAAAGAAACTTTTTATGCCGTAAGCAAAAAGTAACAAGGCTACTGCAATTAATGCAAATGCAAACATAGCATATGAAATTTTAAATAACCTAGAGAAAAACAAATCCGATGTATTTAAATGAGCAATTTTCAGAACTTCATCTAGAGGCATATCCAAGCAAGCTACATATTTAAGATGTCCATCTTCACAGAAAATCGGCTGAGATGCAGTAACAGTTAACTCTTGTGTTATTAAAGATGGATAAGGATCTGTAATAGTACATCTTTCTTCTCTTACAGCTCTATAGTAGTAAGCACGATCAGCTCTGATTTTTCCAACGTCATCATCTATCTGCTTGTCAGCAGTATATGTTGGACTTATCTGAACACCTTTATTATCTAGAAGATATACACCTTCACACTTCTCTAAATCAGCTTTTATCTTTAAAAGACGAGGCATAATCATTTCTACACTTAATGAAGGAAGTCTATTTGGAATGTTTTTAGAAAATAGATAACAGAAATAC
>JAQIBW010000283.1 GCA_027858865.1 Sulfurimonas sp.
CGAACAAGTTCATCTTTTAAAAGATGTCTTTCCTTCGCCTCATAACTAAACTGTTCACGTGATTGAGTTGAAAAATTTGTAATTTGTTCACGAAATGGACGAAGCAGCATCTCAAACTGCTCTTTATGAGCATAATCAAACTTTTTTGACTTATCCTCAAATATTTGATTTGCAAGTAGTTTAAACTCACGTGAAAGTTCTTCTTTTGCATTTTGCATTATCTCTAGCTTCTCTTTAGAAAATTTCATCTCTTCTTCATAACGACTGCTTAAGACTGCATACTTGAGTCGAAAATTATTTTTATCTTGAAGAGTCACTAAATAGAGGTAAGTCAAGATTAAAATGATTACACCACCCGCTATTAAAAGTATTAAATATATCTCCATGTAATCACCCCGTTTCTTTTCTATGAAAATTATACAATATTTGTATTGAGTCATAGGAACTAACTGTTAATTTTAAACTTTTATGATAAAATTCGTCATATGATAGAATGGAATGAAGGTTTAAATCTTGGCATCAAAACCATAGATGACGACCATAAAAAGATTTTGCACGTTATTGGTAAGCTTTCTGAAGCTATAAATAATAATGAAAATCAACATGTGATTGAAACAATTTTTCAAGAGTTACAGGCGTGCACAAAAGAGCACTTCAAGAGAGAAGAAACTTATTTACAAGACTGCAAGTGTACTAAGCTAGAAGATCATAAAGAAAAGCATCGTGCTTTTTATAACAAGCTATCAAAACTTAAACTAAAAGCAATATCTTCAAAAGATTACATCACTTCGCAAGAGATAACAATATATCTAACAGAGTGGTTGTTAAACCATGTAATAGAAGAAGATATTCCGACAATTGCTCTTTTAAAAAAATGTGGTATGACTGAGATAAATATCGAGAAAGACAACTCTCTACTAGAAAAATTAATCAAAGTAATCACTGATAGGTTTAGATTTACAAAACGTATCTTTCTCTCTGCTATTGTTCCTCTTTCGGGTATGTTACTCTTTGGAAGTATCATTATTTTTGAAAACTTCAATGAATATATAAATATGGAAAAAACTTCTAAAATCACTCATATTACTACAAATATAAATGAATTGGTACACAATCTTCAGATGGAGAGAGGACTAAATAGTGGTTATTTATCTTCAACAGAAAATAAATTTAAAAAAGACTTAGAAAAACAAAGGAAAGTTGTTGATGAAGCTGCCAAAAAATATACAGATAAAATAAAAACTATTGAACCACAAATCAAAACGCTTAAAAAAGACATATTATCACTTGATAGTATTCGTAGTAAAATTGATAATAAAGCAATGTCGCAAGTCCAAGAAATAAATATTTATTCTAAAATCATTGAAAATGTACTCAATATTACGCCAAAGATAGCCTCTTTAAATCTTGATAAAGAGTTGTCATCCTCCATCGCAACACTCTCTTCTATTCAACAATTAAAAGAGTCTTTAGGACAAGAGAGAGCTTATGGAACAACAATAATAGAAAAAGGAGATGCTACAGTAGATGAGTATATGTCTTTTGCAAGATTATTAGGTACTCAAATAGCTTTTTTAAATACATTTAACCATACGGCTTCTAAAGCACACAAAAAAATCAATGATTCATTACTAATTTCTGATATTGCAAAACAAATCCATATTTATGAAGATAAGATAAAAAACCACAATTATGACAATTTAGATTCTCAGACTTGGTTTAAATATACAACACAATACATAAACAAAATAAAAAAATTTGAAGATGAACTTCTGTATGAGATAAACACATCAATTGACAATAATATAGCTTCGACCATAAGAAATTTTCTATTATGGATTTTATTTAATACCACTATATTAGCTATCAATCTTTTCATTCTATATACATTTAAAAAAAGTACTGTAATGCAAATCGATCAATTAACACATGCTATGAAAGATTTAGCTACTGGAGGCAGAAGTTTTAAACTATCTCCGATAAATATGAATAGAGATGAGATTGCGTATATGTATGATGCTTATGAGACGACCAGACAAAAACTTCTTAAAGGTGATATGTATACAAAGTTATATCAAAGTAAAAATGATTTAGAACTAAAAAATAAAGAAAAAGAAAACCTTAAACTTGAAGAGATGGCATTTATTGACCCACTAACGGGAGCTGTAAATCGTCGTAAATTTGAGGAGTTGTCTGAAAAAGAGATGGAACGTTCTGCTCGTTATAAAAGTAGTTTGAGCTTTTTAATGCTAGATATAGATTATTTTAAAGCCATTAATGACACTTACGGCCATGCAGCAGGAGATGAGATACTAAAACATTTTTCTTCGATATGCCTAGATATGGCTAGAAGCTTAGATATCGTAGCAAGAATTGGTGGGGAAGAATTTGTTGTAATGCTCCCTGAAACTGATAGTGACGGAGCTTATATGTTTGCTGAGAGGTTTCGTGAAAAAATATATTCCTCTGAAGTAGAGATAGAAGGTCAGATTATTAAATACAGTGTCAGTATAGGTATCGCTATTTTAGATAATGAAAAAGAAGTAAAAGAAATTTTGCAAAAAGCCGATAAAGCACTATACAAAGCTAAAGAGGCGGGAAGAAACCTCAGTATTATCTATAAATAGGCTTTTTTGCTAGCCTTTTTCTACACAATATAAACTTAAATTATTTTAACTATAATCACTTTCAAGATAAACTTTGTTTTGTTTGGCTATAATTCGCGAAATAGTTTAAGGGGAAGATGCTTTGCGTTTGGCAAACTTGTATCATCTCCTTATATATAAAGGATAATGATGCAAGAAAATGCACAAACAGAAGAAAACACACCCGCCCCAGAGAATCTAATCACATTTGCAGATTTAGGTTTAAACAAAGACATACTTAGAAGCGTAGAACAAGCAGGTTTCGTAACTCCAAGCCCAATTCAAGCAGCAGCTATTCCACTAGTACTTCAAGGTCGTGACATTGTAGGTCAGGCTCATACAGGAACAGGAAAAACAGCAGCTTTTGGTCTTCCGGCACTAAATAACATCGATGTCAGAAATGGTGTTGAAATTTTAGTTATTACTCCAACTCGTGAGCTAGCTACACAAGTTAGTGATGAGTTATTCAAGTATGGTAGAAATATGAACGCTAGAACTGTTACAGTTTTTGGTGGTAGTTCATACAAACGTCAAATTGACCTTATTGAGCGTGGAGCTAGTGTTGTAGTTGCAACTCCTGGTCGTCTATTAGATATTCTAAAAAAGAATATGGTTAAAGACTTTACTCCAAGTATTGTTGTACTAGATGAAGCTGATGAAATGCTTGATATGGGATTTTTGGATGATATCAATGAAATATTTTCATATCTTCCAACAAACCGTCAAACACTACTTTTCTCAGCTACTATGCCTAAACCTATTAAGCTTTTAGCTGAACGTATTTTAGATAATCCAGAATTTATATCTATCACTAAAGGTGAGACAACAAACTCTGATATTGAACAACTTTACTATGTAATCGAAGAATCAGAAAGAGATGATGCAATTATTCGTCTTATGGATTCAGAAGATACAGATAAATCTATTGTATTTTGTAGAACAAAAAGTGAAGTAGATAGACTTTCAAACGTTTTATCTAACGCTGGCTATTTAGCTAACGGTCTTCATGGAGATATGGAACAACGTCAACGTGAGACAGTTATTAAAGGTTTCAAAAGCAACTCTGTTAAAGTTTTAGTTGCAACAGATGTTGCTGCTCGTGGTATTCACGTTAATAATATCTCACATGTTTTTAACTACCACATTCCTTTTGATCCTGAGTCTTATGTTCACCGTATCGGTAGAACTGGTCGTGCAGGTACAAAAGGTAAAGCTATTACATTGCTTACTCCGCTAGAGTTTAAAGAACTTCAACGTATCAAACAAAAAGTTGGAACTTCTATGGGTCACGCTTTTGTTCCAAGTAAAAATGACTTAAGAGAATCTACTGTTGATGCTCTTGTTAAAAAAGTTGAAGATCATAAAATCTACGATGAAGCTCACAAAGTTTTAGATAAATTACGTGAAGATATAGATGAAGAGCAAATGGCTTACAAACTTATCTCTATGCTATTAGATCAACAAGATATTAAAGGTCCAAACCATATAGGTATTCCTGCTGATAAGATTGATGATATTTTAGCTCGTGCTGCTCAAAGAGGTGGTAACTCTCGTGGTAGAGGTGGTTCTTCTCGTGGTAGAAGCGGTGGCGGAGGTAGCGGTGGTGGTTACCGTGGCAACAAGCCTCGCTCTGGCGGCGGCGGAGATCGTAACCGTTCTGGAGCTGGTGGTGGAGATCGTAACCGTGCTGGAAGTGGTGAAGGTGCTGGTGGTGGTTACCGTGGTAATCGCGATAAAAGCCGTTCATCTGGAAGCTCTACAAGACATAGAGACTAAACTTCTATACTCTAAGCAGAATCTCTTTCTGTTTAGACATTCCATTTTAAATCTTTCTTACATTCAACTTTAATTATTTCATACAACAATATATTTTATTACAATACTTATGATATTATTTTACTATAAAAAAGGACTTATAATGCATATGCTTATTTATGAAGACAATGATATATATATAGAAAAACACGAGAGTGAAATTCCTTGGCTTAAAATTTTCACAAAAGAACCATATAAAGAGTTGGGAGATGTGCCACAAGAGTTAAGAACTAGACTGTGGAAAATCTATGATGTAGTAGAGTATGAAATGAAACATTACTATAAGCCAAAGAAGATAAATATGGCTTCATTTTCGAACATGCTACCAAGAGTTCATATACATGCTATGGCTAGATTTGAACAAGATTCTTATTTTCCTAACCCAATGTGGGGAGAAAAATTAAGAGATGCAAATCTAAAACTACCAGATGAGAAAAATTTCCATAAAAGAGTTTTTAACGCTTTGCAAAATGTATAGGAAATAATAGAGTTTTTTAACAAGTATTTTCATCATTAAAATTCTCAATTTTGTTCTAGTTCAAGGCAGAATATAATTTTATTGAGGAGCTCACTTATGTGAGTGACGAAAGAAAACTAAACTCCAACGCAGAAATCAAGCAAAAGTATTATTTTAATGGTGAAAATGGGACAAGGGCGCTTCCCCATGTTAAACCCCCGCCAAAGGCGTCTAACAGCATAAGCTCACCACTTTTAAGTTTACCCTGCTCGTAAATATCATTAATCGCCATAGGGATAGAAGCACCAGATGTATTACCGTATTTTGCAACAGTTAAAACAACCTGCTCTTCTTTTAGCTTTAGTGCATCTCCAACCGCTTTGATGATACGGTAATTAGCTTGATGTGGTACAAAATGATTAATTGCTTCACTTTCAATGTTATTTTCTTTTAAATTCTCGACTACATCTTTTGTTAATGTACGTACAGCAACTTTGAAAGTTTCATTACCCTTCATCTGCATAAAACAGCTTGAAGCCTCTTGGTCTAATGAATCGTGAATTGAGCCACTTCCACCATTAGGAGTCATAAGAAGATCTGCATATTCACCATCTGCACCGGTATGAATATCAATAATAGCTTCATCTTTATTATCAGTTGCACTAATTATAGCAGCACCGGCACCATCACCAAAAAGGATACAAGTTCCTCTGTCACTATAATCAGTTATAGCAGATAATTTTTCAGCACCGATTATAAGAATATTTTTTTTCATTCCAGATTCTATTAATGCTTTTGCGATAGATAGTATGTAAACAAAACCTGTACATGCAGCAGAGATATCAAATGCTGTAATATTTCTAAGTCCAAGTTTATTTGAAATGATTGTAGCAGTAGATGGCATGCAGAAGTAGTCAGGAGATATAGTAGCACAAATTATCATATCGAGGTCTTCTTTAGCTAAACCACTTCTCTGAATAGCTTTTTTTGCAGCTTCAACACCCATATCACTAGTTGTTTCATCTTTAGCTGCTATACGACGTTCTTTAATACCGGTTCTTTTAGTAATCCACTCATCTGTAGTGTCAACCATTTTAGAGAGTTCTTCATTAGTCAAAATATCAGTTGGAGCGTAAGCACCAATTGAACGAAATGCAGCATAAGCCATTAAACTTCCTTACCTTTTAACTCTTCAAGTCGTAATACGATATGCTCATTAACACCAGTATCAACATAGTTGATAGCCTGGTATATTGCATTTTCAATTGCTTTAGAATTACTTTTCCCATGACTTACGATTGCACAACCCTTGATCCCGATAAGTGGAGCACCACCTATTTCAGCGTAATCAATTTGTTTTTTGAGAAGTTTAAAAACTTTTCTCATCAGTAGTGCGCCTGTAATGGCAATGGGAGATTTTCTAATATAGTCTTTAATAAGCTGGCTTATAGTAGCAGCAACACCCTCACTAGCTTTAAGTACAAGATTTCCGATGAAACCATCACATGTAATTACATCACAAGAACCATTAAAGATATCGCTACCTTCGACATTTCCTTTGAAACCTTTGTATCCTTGTAGGATTTTAAAAGCTTCTTTTGTAATTTCATTACCTTTAGAAGCTTCTTCGCCGTTAGCAAGAATACCAATGCTTGGATTTTCTATTTTAAGTAAATCTTCTGCATAACATCCACCCATAACAGCAAATTCTGCTATATGCTGAGCTTTTGAGTCAACATTTGCACCCGCATCAAGTAAAATAGAACGACGACCAGTTCTTGTTGGCATAAGAGTAGCAAGAGCAGGACGTGAAACACCTTGAAGACGACCAAGTCTAAGTGTCGCAAGAGTCATTGTAGCACCACTGTGTCCAGCAGAAACCACACCATCAGCTTCACCATTTTTTACAAGATCAATAGCCTTATAAATACTACTCTCTTTTCTTTTTACAGCATCTGTAGCTGCATCTGACATTGAAATTACATCATCAGCTTCAACTATAGAAATTTTAGCTCTATAACGCTTTGGTAACAGAGGTAAAATTTCATCTTTTTTGCCTACAAGTATAGGTATAAAGTGTTTCCTTTTAAGTGCTTGGATGCACCCTTTTACAATTGGTTCGGGACCAAAGTCCCCTCCCATTGCATCAATAGCAATTTTTACCATTGATTACTTATACTCACCAGTAGTCGGGTTGATATGGTGTGGTAATTTATATGTTCCGTCTTTATCTTTAACTGGTTTAGCTAAAGTGATTTTATAGTGAGTTCTTCTTTTCGCTCCACGAGAGTGAGAGACTCTTCTTTTAGGTACTGCCATAATCTATATCCTTTCGTTATTTTTTTTACAATTTTCACAACTATAATAGTCGCTTTTGATTAGCTCAATTTCTGAGTTTAAAAGCTCATCTAAATCGGCTACAGAGTTAAAAGATTCAACAACATCTAACTCGATATTACTTTCATCTTCATAAACACCATCAGAGATAAATAATTTTATCTCTTCATTTACTGGTAGCTCAAACTCTTCGCCACATTGATTACACTCAGTAAGAGTCATGCCTTCTAGATTGGCTTTTAGCAAAATCAATTTGCCAGAATCATACTGTAAATAACCTTTAAAAGTTATTTCATCTGATTTAACTTCAAAATCTATCGGCGTTGGACCTACTTTTCTAAGAGTAACTTTCATATTTTACTTATGAAATTTCTCTTTCTGAGAAAAAGAATGCAATTTCGATAGCTGCATTTTCAACAGAGTCACTTCCGTGAACTGCATTTGCATCTATGTTTTCAGCGAAGTCTGCACGGATTGTACCTGCTTCAGCTTCTTTAGGGTTAGTAGCACCCATTAAATCACGGTTCTTTTGCATTGCATCTTCACCTTCTAAAACAGAAACAACAACTGGTCCGCTGATCATGAAATCAACTAAGTCGTTGAAAAAAGGTCTCTCAGAGTGAACAGCATAAAATGCTTCAGCATCCCCGCGGCTAAGTTGAATCTTTCTAGTTGCTGCAAGTTTTAAACCATTGCTTTCAAAACGATCCAAAATTTTTCCAATTACGCCCTTAGCTACGGCATCTGGTTTTATTATTGATAGTGTACGTTCCATCAAATCTCCTGTATAAGTATAAAATTAGGGTGGAATTATATCCAAAAAATGATGTGTTTAAGTTTAAATCTAAAGATTTGTGAAAGGAAAGAGAATCACAAAGTGCAATTTTTACACTTTGTAATTGATTTAATGAGAATTAGTCTACAATATTCTCATGGTTTGAGCGTTGCTCTTCTGTAACATCTTCACGATGAGATGGGCTTTCGCCAATAGCATCCCAAGTGATACAGCCTTCAGTAGGACATGCAGTAGCACAAGCTGGTTCATCATGATGACCAACACATTCTACACATTTGTCACCATAAACATAATAAATTTCTTCATCTTGAGGATTATCATCCTCGTCTACGATTGCTTCAACTGGACATTCGTCGATACATGCTCCACAGTTGATACAAGTGTCATTAATAATTACTGCCATAAAATTCTCCTAAATTTAATTTTCTGGATAAGTTTATCACAAGATTTTTAAAAATAGCTAAAATATCAAATTAAATATCTAAATAGGCTTTAATCTCATCAACTCTGTCCGTACGCTCCCATGTGAAGCCCTCTTCTTCTCTTCCAAAATGTCCGTATGCAGCTGTTTTTCTATATATTGGACGTAGTAAATCTAAAGCTTTTATGATTCCTTTTGGTGAAAGGTCAAAAAGATCTTTTACACACTTCTCAATTCTTTCTTCTTCAACCTTACCTGTTCCATGTGTATCTACAAGTATAGAAACAGGTTTCGCTATACCTATAGCATACGAGACTTGTATTGTTGCTCTATCACAAGCTCCGGCAGCCACCAGGTTTTTAGCAACCCACCTTGCAGCGTAAGCAGCGCTTCTATCTACTTTAGTAGGATCTTTTCCACTAAAGGCTCCTCCACCATGAGGACAACTGCCACCATAAGTATCTACTATTATCTTTCTACCGGTCAATCCTGTATCACCTTGAGGACCACCAATTACAAACTTTCCTGTAGGGTTAATATGTATAGTAGTGTTTTCGTTCATCATATCTGCTGGAATTACATGATTTATGACTTCACTAATCATATCTTTGTGAATTTGTTCTTGTTCAACATCTGGTGCGTGTTGCGTTGATATAACAATAGTATCTACAAAGACTGGTTTATCACCAACATACTTAATGCTAATCTGAGCTTTACCATCTGGACGAAGATAAGGAACAAGTCCCTCTTTTCTCACTTCTGCCATTCTTTGTGTCAATCGGTGTGCTAGATGTATAGGAAGTGGCATTAGAACATCTGTCTCACGACATGCATATCCAAACATCATACCCTGATCACCTGCTCCTATCTCACCATTTTCTTGATCAACACCTTGGTTAATATCAGGAGACTGCTCGCCTATTCCATTTAAAATTGCAGCAGCACGATAATCAAAACCGTAAGTTGCATCTGTGTACCCTATTTCTTGAATAACTTTTCTAGCAATCTCTTGCATTGGGGCATAAGCCGTTGTCTTCAATTCGCCTGCAATTACACAAAAACCATTTGATACCAATGTTTCACACGCAACGCGTGCATTAGGATCATGTTCAATAATATAATCCAAAATTGCATCACTGATTTGATCTGCCATCTTATCAGGGTGCCCTTCTGTTACAGACTCTGAAGTAAATATATACTCTTTTGTCATCGATTTTCCTTTGCTGGAAGTATATCAAAGTCTCATTAATTTTTTGCTGTTGGAAATCAATATAATAAAAGATAAAAATTATCCTTAAATAATTTTATTACTTGATTTGTTCTAAGATTTGTTAATCTGTTTGTGTTAAAATATCTGCAACAAAAAAACAAACACAAGGACATATATATGTTAGTAACAAACCCAGCTCCAGATTTCACAGCAACAACAGTTTTAGCAGATGGCACAATCGATGAAAATTTTAAATTATCAGAAAACTTTGGTGAAAAGGGTACAGTACTTTTCTTTTACCCACTGGACTTTACATTTGTATGTCCATCAGAAATTATCGCATTTTCTCACAGTATTGTAGATTTTAATAGTCGTGGTGTAATTGTTATAGGT
>JAQIBW010000162.1 GCA_027858865.1 Sulfurimonas sp.
TATGAAGATGAAGATATTTTAGTTATAAATAAACCTCCATTTTTGACAGTTCATCCAGCGCCTAGTGTTAAAGAAGCAACAGTTGTTGACTGGTTAATTAAAAGAGGAATTTCTCTCTCAACAATTAGCGGAGATGAGCGTCATGGGATAGTTCACCGAATTGACAAAGAGACAAGTGGAGCTTTGGTTATAGCTAAAAACAATGAAGCGCACTTATACCTCTCAAAACAATTAGTAGATAAAAGTATGGGAAGATACTATCTTGCTATTACTGATATGCCTTTAAAAGAGGATGTAATTATAGATAAACCAATAGCAAGAAATAGAAACAATAGACTAAAGATGGATGTGGTAGAAGGTGGGCGTGAATCAAAAAGTGCATTTTGTAAGTTATCTCTCTCAAAAAGTGAGCAAAATGAACTCATAAGTGCTAAGCTTTTTACAGGGCGGACACATCAGATAAGAGTTCACTTAAATGCACTCTCCCGTCATATCTTAGGAGACACCTTATACGGTTTTAAGAGCCAAAAGAGTAAAATATCAAGAGTTATGTTACACGCATACATACTTTATTTACAACATCCAAGAACTGGCGAGTTCATGCAGATAATAGCACCGCCATTTGAAGATTTTGAAAATGTACTTAAAAAACACTTTAACAAGGAAGAGATAGATGAAAAAATTGATAGTGCTTATATCATTAAGCGTTTTAATACTTTTTGTTAGTGGTTGCCAAAACACACTTCAGCCCCCTGCAAAACCTGTTATCGATCAGAGTTTGCCAATCTTAAGTAATATAAAGTTTTTAACTGAAGTTACAGAAGTAGGCTTTGAATGGGAACCAAGTTCTGATGAGAGAGTAAGCGGATATTATATTTATCGTTCAAACCCAGAAGTTACAAATGGTAAATTAACAAGAATTGCAACTATAAAAGATAAATATAGTTCACATTTTGTAGATACTAAACTAAAACCTCAAACAGAGTATTCTTACCAATTTTCAACTTATTCACAAGCCAAAAGAGAATCCCGACAAAGTGAAACACTTGTAGCTAAAACCCAGCCACTTATAGAATCTATTTCTTTTTTAAAGGCAATAACGGGTTTACCTAATCGAGTTAAACTTATCTGGCGTCCGCATACTTCTCAAAGAGTTGAAGGTTATATTATAGAGCGTAATGAATTTAGTAGTACTAAATGGGAAGAGCTTGCGAGCGTAAACGGAAGATTAACTGCAGAGTATATTGATTCTGGATTAAAAGAGAACCGTGTTTTTAGATATAGAGTAAAGGTAAAAACATATGATGGTTTGATTTCAAAAGAGAGTGAAATTGTACAAGCGGGAACAAAGCCGCTTCCAATAGGAATAAAAAACTTAAGTGCAAGTAGAGATATACCAAAAAAAATAGTTTTAAACTGGTCAGCTTCTACAGAGAAAGATTTTTCATATTATAAAGTTTATAGAGCTATAAATCCTCTTTTATTTTATACTTATTTGGCAAAAACAAAAGATATAACTTATGAAGATTTACTAAATGAAAATGGAAGTTCTTAGTACTATTATGTAACTATAGTTGATAGTGATGGACTTGAGTCGCTTAGACAGAAAAGCTCAGTAACAGGAACAACTCTGCCAGTACCAGATGCAGTTTATATCACTTCATCAAATCATGATAGTAGAAGTATAAATATAACATGGGAGAGTAGAGATACGAGAGCTGTTAAGTTTAATGTGCTTAAAGAGTATGGCGACAAAAAGAAAATTTTTACTGGTATAACATCTAATAGCTTCGATGATACAGATGTAGTTAAAGGTGTTGAGTATACTTATAAAATTATTGCCATAGACAAGTATGGTCTGGCTTCAAAAGAATCAGAAAAAACTATAATAGAAATTCCAAAGGATTAAGTTAAACAATGCCAAATTTTCATGCAAAAGAGTTTTTAGAACCATCATACCCAGGATCTTTTGGAAAGAGTAGTTTTGAGTTTAGAGCAAGTTCACAAAGAGGCGAGAAGCTTGTCATGAGTCATTGCGAAGGACATGATTTACTTTTAAAGATAAATAGAACAAAAAAAGGTTTTTTAATTAAGGGTGATAAGATAACAAGACCTTCTCAAGTTGCACTTTTACAACAAGTTTTAAGAGATTTTAGAGATTTAACAAAAACAGATACAACAAACTCAAATATAG
>JAQIBW010000089.1 GCA_027858865.1 Sulfurimonas sp.
ATATATTTGAAGTATTTCATTTAATTCAGTTACTGGAACTAATGAACCAAAGTATAGTGAGTCTAGATTTTTTTTCATAGAATTAATATTTAAATAACCCATTATCCCTATCAATATAAGCCCCATTGTAATTAGCATAAAAAGAAAAAATAGTTTACTTCTTAACTTTAGTGCTTCAATAAACTGCATATATCTCCAATCTCAGACTAGGTATAGCGATAATCAGCAATTTTTATACCATTAATTTTATGATAGAATACATATAAGATTTTAAAAACAAACGTTTATAAAAAAAGAATTTTTGAAAAAGTAGAATATATATGACAGAAGAGAAACTCAGTTCAATAAAAAAGTTAAATTTCTTTAAATCTTTAAATGATGAACAATTAAAAGAAATAGAAGATATTTCTAATATAGTTGAGTACCCAAAAAATTCTATCCTATACTATGAAAATGACACTTACAACAAAATCTTTTTTCTAGTTTCCGGTGTAATAAAGATTTATAAAATAGATAAATTTGAAAATGAAATATTTTTATATCATATTCATAAAAACTCTCTTATATCTGAACTAACAAGTTTAGATAATGACTCTATTTACTGCTATTCAAATTCAGAATTTATGGAAGATAGTGTAATCCTAGAAGTAAACTTTACTGCATTTAAAGAAAGATTTTTAGCTAAAAACATACTAAACAATGAGTTCATAAACGAGATTTTACTCAAGACTCATCAACTACATTGTGTTGTAAATAGAGAGCTTGTTTTTGATGCCACAGCTAAAGTTGCCTTTATGTTAAGTGATGATTTAGAGATGTTTAACTCTCTAAAAAGACAAGATGTCTCTTTCATGTTACACATTCAGCCTGAAACACTCTCTAGAGTTTTAAAGAAACTAAAAAGAAGTAATATTATCGAGGTTGAAAACTCAAATGTAACTATTTTAGACCAAAAACTACTTAATCACATCTACAGAGGAGAACAAATATGAAAAAAGCCACAAGTATAAGTACAAAAATTAAACTACTAGGTGCTCTTCTAATTATCTTAATGCTTAGTGTAATAGCCACTACCATATATTTAAACCAGCAAAATGAAAAAGATGCCCTGATAATAAACATCGCAGGTAAGCAAAGAATGCTAACGCAAAAGATGTCTAAAAATATTTTTTATATACATTATAGTTCTAACAAAGATTTTTATGAATTAAATGCTGCAGTAGATGAATTTATAAAAGGTCTTAACACCCTTAGACATGGTGATTCAAATAAAAACATATCTCCAGTTCCGACATATCAGATATCATTGCAACAGATAGAAATCAGTAAACTTTGGGAGAGCTTTCATGAAAATATTCAGAACTTTAAACTCTTTACAAACTCTGAACTAAATAGAAAGGCAGAACTTGAAGAAATTGTCACTGCAATATACAGAGACAATACTATATTGCTAGATAATGTAGACAAATTAGTAACAATGTACACTGACTATAGTGAAAATAAGACTGGCTTTATCAAAACATTTCAATATACTTCAGGAATCATATTACTCATACTATTTTTATACTCTCTTCTACAACTACGTTCAATTGAATCACATGTCGATGCATTTATGCAATACTCTAGAATGCTAATAAATAATGAAGATATTACAAATATAAAACCACTAAAACTAGAAGCCGAAAGTGAGACTGAAATTGTTCAAGTAAGTGATACCATAAACTGTTTTATACAAAAGGTAAATACTGCTATGGACTATTCTAACGAAGCATTACTGCAGTCTGAGAGGGCTTCTGTAAAACTTGGAGAACTTACAGATGAGTTTGATTCTATAATTGATGAGTTAAAAGACAAGTCACTAGTCCATAAGCATCTAAACAACAGTGAGGATATTGTTATAGAATCAACAGAAGAATTAATAAATTCTACAAAAAAATTATCTAATCTAAAGTTAGAATTAGAAAAACTTACAAAAAGCTGCCAAGATGGAAAAATTTAATACTTATTTTAAGTGCTACTTATATTCCCTCTTTTCATAAATAAAACAAAACTTAATATATATTTTTAACTATTTGACATAAGTCAAAGATTTTTTTGCCATCAAAGTGCTAGTATCAAATTGTTAATGGACACCTTATCAAAAATTGAAATAAAGCAATTTTTGAATTTGCTTCGTTTCTAAAAATTATCAAACAGGAGAAAATATGTCACTTTCAAGAAGAGAATTTCTTAAAAGTTCAGCGGCAGCATCTGCAGCAGCAGCGATTGGTATGAGTGTACCAGCGGAGCTAGAAGCAGCGGCGAACAAAGCTGAAGGCGGCTGGAGATGGGACAAGGCAGCTTGTCGTTTCTGTGGTACTGGTTGTGGTATCATGATGGCTACTAAGAATGGTAAAATTGTTGCTGTTAAAGGGGACCCTGCGGCTCCAGTTAACAGAGGGCTGAACTGTATTAAAGGTTACTTTAATGCTAAAATCATGTATGGTGCGGACAGACTTACTAGACCACTACTAAGAATGGATGCAAACGGTAAATTTGACAAAAAAGGTAAATTTGCTCCAGTATCTTGGAAAGTAGCTTTCGATATTATGGAAGAAAAAGCGAAAGCAGCTTTCAACGAAAAAGGTCCTGAGGGTGTAGCAGTATTTGCATCTGGACAACACACTGTAATGGAAGGTTACGCAGCTCAAAAGATGATGAAAGGTGGATTTCGTTCAAATGCAATCGACCCTAATGCTCGTCACTGTATGGCATCTGCGGTTGTTGGTTTTTATCAAACATTTGGTATTGATGAGCCATCAGGTTGTTATGATGATATCGAACTTACTGATACAATCGTATCTTGGGGTTCAAACATGGCAGAAATGCACCCGATCTTATGGTCTCGTGTAACTGACAGAAAACTATCAGACCCTGAAAGAGTAAAAGTTATCAATATGTCAACTTATACTCATAGAACTTCAGATTTAGCTGATACAGAGATTATTTTCTCACCAAATACAGATACTGCTCTATGGAATTATATTGCTAGAGAAATTGTATTTAATAACCCTGAATCAATTGACTGGGATTTCGTAAACAAACATATGGTATTTGCAGCTGCATCTCCAAATATTGGTTACGGCATGAGAAAATCAAATGAAAAATCAATCAAAGAGGGTAAATATACTGCTCTTGAGATGGAAACTATTTCTAAAGAGATGAAAACTATCGTCTCAGAAAAAGAAGCTCCAGCACTAGCACCGTATGGTTACAAAGCTGGAGATGAAATGATTCATAACCAACCGGGTCTTAAGCACTGGTTGATTGAATTTGAAGAGTATAAAAAATCTTTAGAACCATATACATTAGAGTATACAGCTAAGATTTCTAAAGGTGACCCAGATGAATCTATTGAAAGCTTCAAAGCGAAACTTCAAGAATTAGCTGATTTATACATTGAAAAAGGTAGAAAAGTAGTTTCTTTTTGGACTATGGGTATGAATCAACATACACGTGGTACTTGGACAAACACACTTGCTTATAATGTTCACTTTTTACTAAACAAACAAGCTAATCCAGGTGAAGGTGCATTTAGTTTAACTGGTCAACCTTCTGCTTGTGGGACTGCTCGTGAAGTTGGTACATTTACTCACAGACTTCCAGCTGATATGATGGTTAAAAATCCTAAACATAGAGCTTTAGTTGAGAAAAAATGGCAAGTTCCTGCAGGAACTATCAATGGTCAAATGGGACAACATATCATGCGTATCCACCGTGATATAGAAGACGGTCATGTTAAGTTTGCATGGGTTAATGTTTGTAACCCTTACCAAGATTCTGCTTCTGCTTCTCACTGGATTAAAGCAGCACGTGAAATGGATAATTTCATTGTAACTTCTGACGGATACCCAGGTATCTCTGCTAAAGTTTCTGACCTTATCTTACCATCTGCTATGCTTTATGAAAAATGGGGTGCTTACGGTAATGCTGAGCGTCGTACACAACACTGGAGACAACAAGTTCTTCCTGTAGGTGATTCAATGTCAGATACATGGCAATGGGTTGAGTTCTCAAAACGTTTTACAGTTAAAGATCTATGGATGAAAGATGTAAAAGTTGGTTGGGGCAAAAAAGACATGAAAGCTGTTCCTTTAGATAAGATCAAAGCTATGGGATACAACGAAAATACAACTATGTATGAAATTCTATTTGCAAATGATAGAGCTAAATCATATAAAATCGACATGAATGATCCTGTTCAAGCTGGATATGATAACTCTGAGTGTAGTGGCGATAGCCGTGGAGTTGTCGGTTCAGATGGTGAAGTATTTACTGGTTACGGTTTCTTTATACACAAATATCTTTTCGAAGAGTATGCAGCATTTACACGTGGTCACGGTCATGACCTTGCACCATTTGATATTTACCATAAAGTTCGTGGTCTTAAATGGCCTGTTGTTGATGGTAAAGAAACTCAGTGGAGATTTAACGCTAAATACGATCCGTACGCAGCTAAAGCTACAAAAGAGACTGGTAATTCACATGCATTCTATGGCGGATTCTTAAAAAAACGTCCTCAAGGTGACTTGAACGGAATTAAAAAAGACATGCAACTAAGTTATGCTGATAAACCAGGTAAACATTACCTGAAAAATAAAGCTAAAATCTTTGCTCGTCCTTACATGGATCCTCCAGAAATGCCAGATGCTAACTATGATACATGGTTATGTACAGGTCGTGTACTTGAACACTGGCACTCAGGAACTATGACTATGCGTGTACCTGAACTATATCGTGCAGTTCCAGAAGCGTTATGTTATATGCACCCACAAGATGCTAAAGATAAAGACCTTAAACAAGGTGGTTTATGTTGGGTAGAATCTCGTCGTGGTAGAGTAAAAGCTAGAGTTGAAACTCGTGGTAGAAATAGACCAGCTCGTGGTCTTGTTTTTGTTCCATGGTTTGATGAAAAAGTATTTATCAATAAAGTTTGTCTGGATGCGACTTGTCCATTATCAAAACAGACAGACTACAAAAAATGTGCTGTAAAAATTTACAAAGCATAATAGATTAGATTTAGAATAAGGAAGGATTCGTTTTGAGCGAAAACAGACCTAAAATAGAAAGAAAAAAACCATTGAGTGATAGAAGAAGATTTATCCTCACTATGGCACGCGGTGTTGGAGTTACAGCACTGGGTGGACTTGTTTGGAGTGCATATGTTGATGAAGTTACGGCTTCACAACTACTCTTACGTCCACCGGGAGCCATAACAGAGAAAGATTTTTTAAAAACTTGTATCAAGTGTGGATTATGCGTTGAAGCATGTCCATACGATACTCTATTACTCGCTAAACCAGGTGATAATAAGCCTCTAGGAACTCCATATTTTATTCCTAGAGATATTCCCTGTTATATGTGTCCAGATATTCCTTGTGTGCCTGTTTGTCCGACAGGTGCACTTGATGAATCGAGTGTTACGACTGATGATAAACTTGACATAAATGTAGCCGAAATGGGTCTTGCAGTTATAGATGATGAAAGTTGTATAGCTTTTTGGGGAATTCAATGTGATGCATGTTATAGAGCTTGCCCTCTTTTAGGTGAAGCCATAACAATTGTATATGAAAAAAATGAGAGAACTGGTAAACATGCTTTTATGAAACCAATTGTTCACTCTAACGTCTGCACAGGATGCGGACTATGTGAACAAGCTTGTGTTACAGAAAAAGCAGCTATATTCGTGCTTCCTAGAGAAGTTGCAATGGGTAGAGTCGGAAATTACTATATCAAAGGTTGGGATAAAGAGGACGAACAGCGTTTAGAAAATGCTGAAGAAATCCATACTCAAACTGAGATTAGTAAAGAGAGTGCTATTGATTCTTTAAATGATTCGGGAGATTTATACTAATGGCTACGCTATGGAATAACTACCGATATTTATTTTTGAGAAGATTTGTACAGATAGGTTTACTATTGTTGTATTTTGGAGCTAATCATTGGGGATGGACTATCCTTATGGGTAACCTTAGTTCCTCAAGTCTTTTAGGTGTTGTACCTTTAAGTGATCCTTATGCTGCATTACAAATGTTAGCGGCAGGTGCTGTTTTAGCAACAGATTTACTTATAGGGGCTGCGATTATTGGTGTCTTTTATCTACTGATAGGTGGTCGCGTCTTTTGTAGTTGGGTTTGTCCCATAAACATAATAACTGATGCATCAGCATACCTTAGAAGAGTACTTGATATTGATCGTAATCAAAAGAGACAGCCAGCAACTCGAAATATGAGATACTGGATTTTAGTTTTAAGTTTAATAATATCGGCAGCAATGGGCATTACTGCTTTTGAGTTTATCAGTCCAATCTCTATGGTTCATAGAGGGATTGTATTTGGTTTAGGATTTGGATGGGCAGCAATGCTCATTATTTTTCTTTTTGACCTATTTGTGCTTAAAAATGGCTGGTGTGGGCATCTATGTCCTCTAGGTGGTTTTTATTCACTACTGGGTAAATTTAGTCTGATTAGAGTAAAGCATACTGTAGAGAATTGTACTGCATGTATGAAGTGTAAAACAGTTTGTCCTGAGCGCCAAGTTTTACATATGATCGATAAAGAAAGCCTACCTGTACTTTCAGGTGAATGTACAAATTGTGCTAGATGTATTGAAGTGTGTGATGATAATGCACTTGGCTTCTCAATCAGAGAACTAGCAAATAATAAAAAAACGGGAGAGTAACAATGAAAACAATGAGTAAAATAACGATTGGTTTAGTTGCTGCGGCACTGCTAATTGTAGGTTGTGGAGAAGGTAGCAAAGCTGCTCCATCTACAAATGCTAAAGTGGCACCAACTATTACTGAAGCGTCTTTAGGTCTAAGAAAAACTGACCTTTATAGTGAGGATGGTACCTCCGCTGCAAAAACTGAGTATAGAACAGCTACCTGCGGTTCAAATATAAAAATCAAAAGAGCATTCCAAGATGCTCCACCGATGATTCCACATGATGTAGAAGGAATGTTACCGATTAAAATTGGAGACAACCAGTGTACTAGTTGTCACTTACCAGAATTTGCAGCTTCAATGGGAGCTACGGCGATTCCGGTTTCTCACTTTACAAACTTTAGACCAACACATAACTATGATGGCAAAGTATTTACTAAGAGTATTGACAATATGAAAAATGAGATGGCTATTAAAGAGACAACTCATCTTCAAGGGGCAAGATTTAACTGTACGCAGTGTCACTCTCCACAATCTCAAGGTAACTTAGCAGTTGAAAATACTTTTGAAGCTACTTACACACGTGCTGATGGTGCTAATAAATCAGGTTGGAGCGGTACAGCTTTAACTGATCAATTAGATACTATTAAGGGTGACGGTGGTAAAGTAACTGATGCAGATATTGCAAACAAAAATTCTGTTGTTGGTTCTAGTATTTGGACACAGCACTAAATTATGGAAAGAAGAGAGCTTTTTAGCTCTCTGGCTTCCAAACTAAAAGGTGAAAACCTTAAAAAAGATAGTCCAGAGAGACATATAAGACCACCATACTATAGTGATGAATCTCTTTTTCTCAATGAGTGTAGTAAGTGCGAAGCAAAATGCGCCACTGTTTGTGAAGAAGAAATAATAAAAATCGCAGATGATGAAACTCCATATTTGGACTTTTCTCATAGCGGATGTACATTCTGTGATGAGTGTGCAAAAGCCTGCGAATTTGGAGTTCTTCGCGTAGAAGATATGAAAAATATAAACGCTAAAGTAACTATTTCTAAAAATGAATGTCTAAGTTGGAATGCTGTTATGTGTTTTTCATGTAAAGATCCTTGTTTAGATAATGCAATTGATTTTCAGGCTATGTTTATGCCTGAAATAAATGACAAATGCACATCATGTGGATTTTGTCTAAGTAGATGTCCCGCGACATCTATACACTTTGAGGTAATATAGATGAGTAGAATTATACTTTCAATCATGTTCTTAACTTCTATTATTTTTGCAGATATTAAAATGCCTGTAAAACAATATATATCAAGTGGACCTGTTACAGACATTGTAGTTGTAGGTTCAAAACTATATAGTGCTACCACTGCTAGTTGTGTAGATATTTTTGATCTTAAAAGTCAAAAAAATATCCAAAAAATTGAAGTTAGCAAGATTAAAGATTTTATGGGTGATGAAGTTGATTCAAAGATCTACTCTGTAGATGTTTTAAATAATCAAGTTCTTATTCTATCACAAGCTAAGAATGGATTTAGAAGACTCCATATATATAAAGATAAAAAGCTTGAGCTGATTATCCCTTATACAAAAAGTCTTACTATCTCAAAAGCTAAGTTTTTAGATAAAGATACTATTTTACTAGGAATGTTAAGTAATGAGCTTATGTCTTTTGACTTAAAAACAAAATCTTACAACTGGAGCATACAAGTTTCAGGGGCAAAGTTTTCAGATTTTGTATTAAATGAAAACAAAGACGAAGCAATTATTGCAGATGAAAGCGGTAGTTTAAAAATCCATAGTATGAAAGATGGAAAACTAATTAAGGTTCTTAAAGGTCAAAATTTAGATAATGTCTTTCAAGTAGATTATAAAAATGGAATCATAGCAACAGCTGGTCAAGACAGAAGAGTAGTTATATACGCTTATAAATTTGACTCTGTCTACTATAAGTCATCAAGTTTTTTGATTTATAGCGTTGGTTTGTCTCCAAGTGGAAAAAAAGTAGCTTACTCAAGTGATGAGTACAATAACGTCACTGTGTTTAATACTATAACAAAGTCGACTCTGGGTAAATTTGGAGGCAATAAAATGACTCTTACAAATATACTCTTTTTAAATGAAAATGAGTTTTTAGTTGCAAGCGATGACAAGACCATTAATTTTTACAGTGTAAAATAACAAAAAGGATAATAATATGAATGTTTCAAGTATAGTAGTTCAAACAGTACCAAAGTTTTTGCAAGAGGTAGTTCAAAGCCTAAAAGATTGTGATGCATGTGATTATCATATGCATGATGAAAAAGGTCGTGTAATTATAACTATCGAAGGTAAAGGTGTAGAAGAAGAGCTTAAAAAACTAAGAGTTGTTGAAGCTATTCCTCATGTGATTACAGCTGATATGCAGATGGCATATAGTGAAGATGAGCTAAATGAGCATATGGAAGTATTAGCAAATGCTGACCTTGTTCCTAAAATGCTAAATGATGAAGATCTTGACCCAAAAGATATCGTTTACAATGGTGACTTAAAGAAAAAAGACCTTGAGGGCTTTGCAAGACAATTTGATGAGACGAAAGATAGATAATGAGTTTAGTTTTTGAGTCGGTAATTAAAATAGATGAAAACAATGAGTGGTTTATTGAACTTACAGATACTTCTGATGCAAGAGTAGAAATTTGTAAGAATATGGATGAATACAAAGAAAAGTTCGAAAAAATGAGCGAGGACTATGGTGGAAACGTTGATGAAGTAAGATGGTCTCAAGATGATAATGTTCCGCCTTATCATATAGATGAAATCAGACAAGCTATGGCTGATCTTCAATCTGAAGTTGAAGAAAAGATTGGTAGACCGCTAATGGAAGAAAATAAATAGTGGAAGCAAAGGCGATAGTCACAGACACATATTTGAACTCTACAGAGATAGATAAGCATCTTGAAAATGTAGAGTACATAATTATGGCTTCAGATGCCCCCAAACACTTTAAAGATACTCCTATTCATTTTACATTCTTTTTAAATACAAGTGATAATCTTGCAAAAGATATTCAAGAATCAGTTTTAGATAAATTTTTAGATGATAACGGTATTAGTAAACCGGTAGAACTGATGAGTCAAATAATGCCAGTAGGCTTTGGAATAAGTACCCAAGACACACCAATGCCTCTTCTTCTGGTAAGACCAGAAGATCAAAGAAGTATTCCTCATGCTGTTATGTTCGTTATGGACTTTTTAGCTGATTCAGAGAATTTTAATGAAGCCAAACATAACGCTCTAACCGGCTGGAGTTATAGCTACAACTAATAACTATTTTAAAGAGATATTTTCTATCTCTTTTATAGTTTTAGCGATATCTTTAGAAAGATTCTTATAAGACTTTTTAGTAACTAAGATATCATCTTCTATTCTTATTCCAATACCTCTAAATCTCTTAGGTACATTCATATCATCTTTTGATATATAAATTCCAGGTTCTATAGTTAAAACCATACCTTTTTTTAAAGCTATCTCTTTTTTATCTGCATCTAGGTAAGGAGCTTCATCATGAACGTCAACTCCCATCCAGTGTCCTATGCCATGTGGATAGTATTTCTTGTGTTTTTGCGTCTTAATGAGCTTCTTATACTTACCTTTTAGTATGCCTAGACTTATCATACCTTTTGTTAGAAGTATCTCAGCCTCTTTTTGCAAATCAGTTCTTAGAACTCCTGGTTTTATCATTTTAATAATTTTACATTGAGTATCTAATATCATATTATACAGATCTTTTTGAGGACTAGAAAAGGTTCCATGTACAGGAATAGTTCTTGTAATATCACTGGCATAATATTCATACTCACATCCAGCATCTATAAGAATAAGCTCACCATTTACGAGAGGCCTATTGTTAGATATATAATGAAGCGTATTTGCACTATCTCCACCAGCTATAACAGAAGTATATGCATCATTATATGCACCGTTGTTTTTAAAGTTATACTCTATAGATGCAAGAACTTCATACTCGTTTTTATTATTTTTGTTAAGAGCCATAGCTTCATGATGTGCTATTTTTGTAATATTTATAGCTTTTTTTATAAGGTTAATTTCGGGCTTTGATTTAATTAGTCTCAGTTCACCTATCAAAGGGGAGA
>JAQIBW010000178.1 GCA_027858865.1 Sulfurimonas sp.
CTCTGCTTTTATTTCTATAGAAAATATACTATATTTTTTACTTTCAAATTTTATATGTTCCCCAACTCTATAAAATATTTTAGTATTTACAGTATCGTTATCTTCAAAACAAGAGTAAATTTTATTTAAAGGTTTTATGAACTTGTTTGTGTTGATAATAATCTCTGGGATAGTTGGATCAAATTCTTTTATATATTTTATGTTGGAATTAATAGAATTTGATGATATACAAAGATCTACTAGTGTGTAGATATTTGTCATCTCACCAACAGGTTTTGGGTTGTTGAGTTTAAATGATGGAGATTGATAGAGTTTAACACCTATCTCATCCTCGTTTTCATAACCAACAGTAAGAGCAAAAAACTTGTATCTACCAAATTCAAGCTCTATAAAAGTTGTTTTAAATCCAAAAGATATATTTGCATAAGTTGTGGTAAGCTCAAAAAGCTCACCTATAGATGCAGCACCTAAAAGAAACTGTGCTTCAGCATTGAGTGATAAAACTTTGCCTTTAGAACTAAATATAATAAAAGGATTATAGTCGTACTCTAGCCATTGTTGTTCAAAAGTCATATACTACTCTTCTATATAACTTTTTAGTTTTCTACCTACTTTAGGGTGTTTAAGTTTTTTAATAGCACTTGATTCGATCTGACGAACACGCTCGCGAGTAACGCTAAGTTCTTTTCCGATTTCCTCTAGAGTTCTATCACTCTCATCATCCATGATTCCAAAACGAAGTTTTATAACAGCTTTTTCTCTTTCGTTTAACTGCTCTAGTACACCTTCGATTTGAACTCTAAGGTCATCTTTGAGTATTGCATCTGAAGGAGAGATTGATGACTTGTCTTCAATAAAGTCACCAAATCTACCATCATCTTCATTCCCAATAGGTGCTTCAAGAGATATAGGCTCTTTTGTTATTTTAATAACGTTTTTAACTTTTTCAACTGAAAGTCCTACTTCTTGAGCAATAACTTCTACATCAGGCTCTTTTCCATGCTCTTGAAGGTGCTTACGCATGATTTTATTAATACGGTTAATAGTCTCAATCATATGAATCGGTATACGAATTGTTCTGGCCTGATCTGCAATAGCACGAGATATAGCTTGACGAATCCACCAAGTTGCATAAGTTGAAAATTTGTAACCTTTTTGGTACTCAAATTTATCAACGGCTTTCATAAGACCAATGTTTCCTTCTTGAATAAGGTCAAGGAAAGGTAGTCCACGGTTTGTATATCTCTTAGCAATAGAAACAACAAGTCTAAGATTAGATTTTGCCATTTTAGTCTTAGAAATCTCAGAAATATTTTTACCACGTTTGATTTGTTCTAAAATATCAAGAAGTTTTTCCGGTTCCATATCGAAACTATTTTTTGAAGCTTCTTTTGTTTGAACAAGTTTTTTGATTTCCATATATGTACTAACCATTGTAGCTTCTGGAACCATACCTGAGATATCTTCTTTTGTTAATTCACAAATTTTTTCTACTAGAACTTTGTGGTTAGCTTTTAGTGTTGCATTGAAAAGTGGTAATTTATACTCAAGTCTTTTAAGCTCTTTGTCATAACCATCATCAGTCTTAAGTGCAGTTTCCATTGCTTTAACAAGTTCATTGATAAGTTTAGAAGTTGGGCCAAGATCTAAAAGTTTCTCTTTTAAAACTGATTTTTTGAACGTTACACTAAGAAAGTATTGGACTATATCTACTGTAATCTCACCATCTAAATCTTCTGGTATTTTTTCAGCAAGTTTCATCCACTCTTTTTTAGCTTTTTCAAGTGCTTTAAAGCTAATAGTAACTTTTTCAACTCTACTTTTATCTTTAGCTGTTAGTATTTTACTTTCAGCTTCAGCATCAACTTCAGGAGCATCAGTAGTATCATCACTCTCTTCTTTTTCGTCCTCAAAGCTTTTAAAAAGCTCTTTAACTCTTCTTTCACGGTTGATAAGAGGTTCTCTATAGTCAAGAATAAATCTAATTAGATAAGGTACAGAACAGATAGCATCTATGATAATACTTTCTCCACCTTCTATTTTTTTAGAAATTTCGATTTCTTCTTCTTTAGTAAGAAGAGGAATCTGTCCCATTTCACGGAGATACATACGAACCGGAGAGTCTGAACGAGACCACTCAAGAAGTTCATGCTCTTTTAAGATATCAAATTTATCTGATTCATTATTAGCAAGCATTTTTCTTTGTGCATCTCTTCTAGCTTCAGCTTCTTTATCATTTAGGTTCTTAGCATGTTCACTTGCTGTATAAAGGCATGTTTTATGCTTTAGCATAAGCTTATGAATGTTTTTAGCTTGTGCCGCTGTCGGCTGTTTATCAAAAAGGTCAATTAGAGATTCATACGTTCCACAATCTTTTGATTTGTGATCTGAAAAATACGAATCTATAGCTTTGTTGAGTTCTTTTGCTGTCATATTAAAAGATGCCTTGATATTTAAGATTTTTTAAAGAGTGGATTATACCGAGATTGTTTTAAATAGGTCTTAAATTTAAATAATTTATTTTTGGAACGCACTTTGCTTTTACAAAAACAGATATGCGAAATAAAGGGATTTTATGCAAAGCGGATATTATAGTTCAGCAGCTGGTATGGTTACACAGTTTAACCGTTTAGATACCATTGCTAATAATCTTGCCAATGTTAATACAGTAGGGTTTAAAGAAGATAATCTAATAGTTGGTGATTTCCAGCGTCTTTACAAAGAAGCGAGAGATGAGTTGCCTAATGTTAATCATTCTGAGGATGGCGCACAGTTTCTTAATCGTGCCATGACGAAAGCCCCTCAGGTTGTAGATTCTTATACGGACTTTACTGTAGGAAGTACTCAGAAAACTGATAACGATATGGATTTTGCACTTTCTAGAGAAGGTTTGTTTTTCATGGTTAAGACACCACAAGGTGTTAGGCTGACAAGAGATGGTTCTTTCACAAAGGATGATGAAGGAAGACTTGTTACAAAGAGTGGTTATGAGGTTTTAGCAAATGACTATTTTGAAGCTGGCGGAAATATAAGATTTAATGGCGATGAAAATATCATAAAAGTAGATAAGAATGGTCAAATCTATAAGAATATACCAAATAGTATCAATCTAGTACAGGGATCACATCTCTTTATTGCTCAGCCTGACAATGCAGCACTTCTTAAAAAAGAGGGTGATAATCTTTATAAATATGAAGGAATGACAGATCTCAAGTCCCTTGATAAGACTGATGCTGTTATGCAGGGTTTTGTTGAAAAGAGTAATGTAAACGCTGTAAAGATGATGACTCAGATGATAGAGACAAATCGCTTGGTTGGAATGTATCAAAAAGCTATGGATACTCAGATGAATGATATGAACCGCGACGCAATAGAAAAACTAGCTAGTAAAGCTTAATGCAAAAAAGTACTAGTACTTTGAGCTTTGCGCTGAGCAAAACCAAGTGTTAACGTAGGTAACCCCTTGAGGGTATACTTCCGATACCGTAATGTTAAATGAGGGGTTCCCTTCATTTTATGAAATTAAATTAAGGAATTAGATTATGATGCAATCACTTTATACTGCCTCTACCGGAATGTTAGGGATGCAGACACAGATAGATACAACAGCGAATAATATTGCCAATGTTAATACCATAGGCTTTAAGAAGTCTCGTGCAGAGTTTGCAGACTTAATGTATCAAGTTAGTAAATATGCCGGAACTGCTACTAGTGATGTTACTAAGAGTCCAACAGGTATAGAAGTCGGACTTGGTGTAAGACCAACGGCAATAAATAAGATTTTTTCAGAAGGAAGTCTTAAGCAGACCGACAATCAGCTTGATATTGCTATAACTGGTAAAGGTTTTTTCAAGTTAGAACTTCCAGACGGAACAGAAGTGTATAGTAGAAATGGTGCTTTTAAAGTTGATGATGCAGGTAATGTAGTAAACAGTGATGGATATACACTGATTCCGGGAATAGTTATACCGCCAGATGCCACAGATATTAGTATTGGTACAGATGGTACTGTTTCAGTTGTTCAACCGGGGCAGACGCAAGCAGAAGTGATTGGACAGGTACAAACAACAAGTTTTATAAACCCAGCGGGTCTTCACTCGCTAGGAGATAACCTATATATAGAGACAGGTAGTTCAGGGCAACCAGTAGATGGTGTACCCGGAACTGATGGACTAGGCGTTTTAAGACAAGGTTTTGTTGAACTTAGTAATGTTGAGCTTGTTGTGGAACTAACAGATCTTATTACAGGGCAACGTGCCTATGATTCTAACTCAAAAGTAATCACTACTAGTGATGAAATGCTACAAACTACAAATAATCTAAAAAGATAGATAATCCCATAATATAAATTAATAACCTCATATATGAGGCTATTACCCGCTAAAAAAAATAATAATAAAAAGTTAATCTTAAAAGTGCTAAAATAGAGACATATATATAGCCCCTATAGATGAGGAGAATACTATGTCATTAGATTTAAATAGTACAAATGTTGAGTACAAAGACAACAAAGTAATTATTAAAAGCATACCTAAAAATGGAGAGAACTTATCTGTTTTTATGAGACCCGGTGATGAAGTAATCTTTGATATAGAAGGTATCGACCCTGATGAGTTAGAGTACATCTTAGTAGGTGGAGATATTGTTGTCTCGTTTGCTAATGATGGGGTACTTACATTTCCATCTTTAGGTTTGATGGGCTTTAGTAGTAATCCTCCCCAGTTTAATTTTGGTGGCGGTAAATCTATCTCTGTAGATAATATTCTTTCTCAAATTGAAGAAGTAAACGAGCTTCCTATAACTTCTGTAGATGCTAGTTTTAAAGTTACTACAAGTGATAATGAAGAAGATGAGGCTCCAACAGGTACTAAAGTTGTAGTAGTCTCACAAACTCAAACTAGAGCAGATTTAGAGTCAAGAAGAGAAGACTATACTGAAACTGAACAAAATAATGCTTCTTGTAGTCTTAATTCTCAAGTAGAGCCTATATCTAATAGTACTTCAATAGATAGTCCTTACTCAAATCCTTATAATCAATACACAAAACCCAATGATTTTGATGCCTATCATGATGAAAATCTGGTTCCAAAACCTGATGAAAATCTAGTTCCAGATACTGGTTATACAGGTATGGGTGATGGAGATGGTACAGACGATGGTGATGGAAATGTTGATGATGCTGCAAAACCTGTCTTTTACTTCAAAGCAACTGCACATCAAGTAGCATATAGTGAGACTACAAATGATGAAGGAATAGCTCTTGTTCTAGGTGGTGGCGGTAGTTTAGAAGGTTATAAATATGACTCTATAACTAATCAGTTTGAGACAGAAACTATTGATATGTCAGCTAGAAGTGAAGATATGATTATAAGAGCTGAGAACTCTACATATTTTGACAATAATCCAGCTGATGCGAACTACTTATCAAGAGTTTTAAGATTTGAGCCACAGATGCCAGAAGGATTTTACATAGATAGTTTTTCTATCTCAGGACTTCCTGCAAATGTGAAAATTCTTGATAAAAATGGAGCAGAAATTGTAGGAAGTGATATTTCTAAAGAAGATATGATTTTCAAAGATTCTTTAGGAAACACCATAGAATACGGTAGTCCAAACTTTATAACAGAGTTTAAAAGTGTAGAGTTTACTATCAAATATGAAGATAGCATCTCAGATCCTTTTAATACATCCATAACCGCTAACTATAAATTAGATCCATCATATATTGGTACAACAGATTTGCCAAATGAAAACATATATACAAATGACTACACTTTCGCTCTAAAAGATGTTACACAAGCAAGTGACTATACCTACAAAAAAGAAGACTTTACAGATGGTGCTGATGAGGGTTTTATACTCTCAAAAGAGCCAAATACTAACACCATAAAAGATGGGAGTGGAAATAGCACCATTGTTGGGGGTATCGGTAAGGATACTGTCTATGATGGAGTTGGAGACGATACTATCTACTTGAGTGGAGGAAGTGATACTCTTTATGGTGGAGCAGGTCATAATGTTATAGATGGCGATACTTATTTAGAAGAAGACGACACTACTAAAATTGACTATAGTGATGCAGAAGATAGAGATAAAATTAGCTATTCAGAGGTTAAAAGTTTTTCCCTAGCAGAACTTGAGTACTTAAAAGAAAACGGTAAAATAAGTAACGAAGACTATCAAAAATTAAGTGGAAGTTATGAAGAACTAGATGATGACGGCAACCCAATAGCAAACTCTTTAGATGTTGACATGCTAAAGTATTACAAAGGTGTTTATGTTGATTTAAAAGGTTTTACCGATGAAAATACTTTATGGATAGACTCAAATGATAATGGTATTGTTGATGATGATGAAAAAATAAACACCCTTTCCAAGTTCGCCCTAAAAGATGAAAATAGTTTTACTTATAATGCTGATGGAGAAGTGACAGGTACAACCATAACAGATACAGGCTTAACAAATCTACAGCTCGTAGGTCAAGATAAGTTTACAAATATAGAAGACGTTGATGGTAGTGCTTACAATGATACTATTTATGGAAATGATTCAAAAAACATTATAAAAGGTTTAGGAGGAAGTGATACCTTAGATGGTAGAGGTGGAGGAAACGAGCTTTATGGTGGAGCAGGATACGATATCTTATTTAGTGGAAGTGGAGATGACTATCTTGATGGTGGTGAAGACACAGATACTGTAAACTATAAAAATGCTACAAATGGCGTTATAGTTAGACTAGATAAGCCAGATGGAGATGAGCATGATGATTATGCAACAGGTTACGGTACTGATAAACTTAAAAATATAGAAGATGTTTCCGGTTCAAGCTTTGCTGATACAATATACGGCAGTAATAGTACAAACTATATTATGGGTATGGATGGAGATGACAAAATCATAAGCGGTAGAGGCTATGACTTCATAGATGGAGGAGCCGGAAGTGACTGGATTAGTTACTATATAAATGACTATGACGATAGAGGTACAAACCCAAATTATATGGAAGATATTCAAGGGATAACTGTTACTATGGGTAATGACTTTGTTATGTTAAAAGAGACAAGTACAGATAGATTGATAGACCTTATAAAAGATATAGAACAAGTAAGTGGAACTAAAGGAAGTGATTATATTTGGGGGGGGACAGTAGTGATGAAACAGTTTGGGGACATGAAGGCAATGATAATTTAAGAGGTTGGAATGGAGCAGATACGCTATATGGTGGAACAGGAGATGACTTTTTACTCCCTGGAAGACATTTAGACCATAGTGACGGTGGAGATGGAGTTGACTTTTTACATCTTTACTATGATGCACTAAAAAATAAAACTCAACAATGGCTTAGGCTTGATGAAAGTGGAACAGTTCAATATTCTACAAATGTTGCTCATGATAATTGGACTGATGGATATGATACTTCTGATGGAGTAAATACAGCTGTAAATGTAGAAGGAATTTATGGTTCGTCAGGAGCTGACCATATCATAGGTAACTCTAAAGACAATCGATTTGAGGGACATAATGGAGATGATGAAATATTTGGAGAAGGTGGAGACGATTTTATAAGAGGCGGAAATGGAGCAGATGCACTAGAGGGTGGAGATGGAGATGACATCATCTATGGAGATGGAGATAATGATACTATAGATGCGGGTGCCGGAGATGATACCATCTATGGTCACTCTGTTTATAATAAAAATTATACAAATAATGACACCATTGATGGAGGGATAGGAAATGACACTTTAAACTATAACTCATCTGGATATGGTTTTGTTTTAGATATGAATAGCATTGTTGGCGGTTATGCTACTGTTGATTTTTCTGCATCATTACCAACTACTCACTCACAAAATAACACTGGAAACAATGACGCTTTTGATGATAAAATCAAAAATATTGAAAATATACATGGAAGTAGAGGTGGTGATGATATTACAGGTGATGCAAATGTAAATATCATAAATGGTTGGTGGGGTGCAGATACCATAGATGGTGGAGGTGGAAATGATATCTTATATGGTGGAGTTCATGTAGATAACATAAGTGGTGGAGATGGAGATGACTACATCAACCTTGACCAATACTCAGATACAGATACAAGAGTTCATGGACAAAATGGAGAGTATGCTTACGGTGGAGCTGGAAATGATACTATAGTCTCTCAAGGTGGAAGTGATTATCTGTATGGGGATGCTACAGATGCTGTAAATGCTTTGAATCGTGTAGATGCTGTTGGCGATGGCGATGATACCTTTATAGTAAACTACAGACCTTATGAGCTACATGCTGGAGGTGGAAGAGATGTTTTAACTTTGGGTGATACTTATCTCTATCTTAGAAATGCTGATATTAAAGGCTTAGAAGAGCTAAATGTAGGTTCAGGAAGAACATATTTTAACCGTGATCAGTTTTTTAACGACAATGCTTTTGACAAATTGACAGGAGATGATAACTCTCAACTTTTCATGTATGGTAGTAATAATGTTAATGATAATTTTGATTTTAGTAGTGTTGATTTAAGTGGGTTTAGTGGTATGTTTAACTTTTATGCATATAGTGGAGTAGATAGTTTAAAAATAGGTTCAAATCAAGATATAAACATGAATGAATACTACTATAATACTTTTGAACTAATTGAAATAGGTGCGAATTCAAACCTAAATATAGAAGCATATAGCGATAGTGGCAGGACGTATTATTTACATAGAGACTTTAGTAATGTGGATGTGAGTAGTGA
>JAQIBW010000114.1 GCA_027858865.1 Sulfurimonas sp.
GTTCATTAAGATGCCAAGTGGCAACTTAATATTATCTTTTAATAAGAGATAGAAACTCTGAGAATATATATCTACTCTCTTTAGGTCCAGGGCTTGCCTCTGGGTGATGCTGAACAGAGAAGATAGGTGAATCATTGTATCTTAAACCTTCGATTGTATCATCAAAAAGATTAGTATGTGTTACACTCGCTATTTCTACGATATTATCAGGTACATTGTAGTTATGATTTTGTGCTGTAATCTCTACAAATCCTGTTTTAACATTCTTAACAGGGTGATTTCCACCATGATGACCGAACTTTAACTTATACGTGTCATAACCATGAGAGATAGAAAGAAGTTGGTGTCCTAAACAGATACCAAACATAGGAATTTTAGCAGTTATTAGTTTTTTAATCTGCTCTTGCTCTTTTTTTAGAACAAGTGGATCACCCGGACCATTTGATAAAAATACACCGTCAATTGTTTTTGCATTATATCTAGCAATCAAGTCATCTGCATTAAAATTATTTGGAATAACTTCAACACCAATACCCGCGCTAACGAGTTCATTTAAGATATTACGCTTAACACCAAAGTCTATAGCTGCGATATTAGCTTTTGGAGTCGGTGCAGTTTCATATTCAAATGCAGTATCGGAGTAAGTTGAACTTTCATGCTTATATGCTTCTTTTGTACTTACTTGCTCTATATAGTTTACATCTTCGATACGAGGAGAATTTTCTAAGATTTTCTTTAGTTCATTTTTATCACTGATAGTAGTAGATGCTACCATCATCATAGCACCTTCATTTCTAATCATTTTAGTTAAAAATCTTGTATCAATATCACAAATACCCATAACATTGTGCTTAACTAAAAAATCTTCTAAAGATTCCTCTGCTCTAAAGTTTGAATATCTTTTTTGATACTTTCTTACTATCATACCTTTAGCATGAGCGCTAGAGCTTTCCATATCTTGCTTGTTTACACCGACATTACCAATCTCAGGCATTGTAAATGTAACAAACTGACCTGCATAAGATGGATCAGACATAATCTCTTGATAACCACTCATTGATGTATTGAAAACTATCTCTCCTACAACTGTATCATCGTGCCCAAAGCTATTTGCTTCTAAAAAAGTTCCATTTTCTAGATAAACCCAAACCTTCTTCATGCTCACTTCTCCATACCTCTTTTCATTAACTCTTCTCTGTAGATTTTTTCATATAAAATATCAAACTCATCTGTTCCTGGAATATATCTCTTTTTATATGATCTTATTTTTTCCATCACTGCATCATCAAGTTGGGATGCATCTGCGATGAAAGATGTGATTGCAGTATAAATAATATTTTTAATACGATTTTCTGTAACTTCGAAGTGAATCAAATCTTCTTCATAAAGTTCATCTAAAATCTTATGAGAAATATCTGAATATCTCTCTTCATAATTTAATATAACTCCAAATTCAGGAGCAAGTTTTTTCTTTATCATAAAGAAAAGTTGTCTCTCATCTACGAACTGAAACTCTATCTCTTCTTCGTTCTCATCACAAATCTCACCAGCTTTTTCTTCAAGTGCCATCTCTTGCTTTACATTTGCAATGAGTATTTTTTCTGCCTCATGAGCAACAGCTTCAAGGCCTTTTGTCATCGTAACAACACCACTCTTATTTAAATCAATTGCAACTTTGCTAGATATATGTGGTATAGCTTTTAGTGATATTTTCATCGATAGACCCTACTTGTTTAAAATAATTTAAGCATTTTACAAAAATTATAATTAGAGTTTGATTATGCTATTTATTCTTTAACTAAAATTAGTGTTAAAACGGAAGCTTTTTTAGCATCCATTTTACTCAAAATCTTTCCAACAGTCTTTGGTTTTAGAGAGCTGAGGATAGAAGCAGCTTCTTGTGCATCCATATCTGATAAGATGCTTGCGGCAGATCCTGCTTTCATTTTTGCAAAAGTTTGACCGATTTTATCCATCTTTATACTTTTTGTTTCTTTTAAATCTTCTTCATTTCTTTTAAGCATTTTCTTGATTGAATCTTCTTTTGTAGTAATCTCATTTAATTTTCTATCTACTACTTCTTCTTTTTGAACAAGCATACTCTCTTTCTTTTTTAGTAGTTCTTCTGTAGCAATTTTTAAAGAAGTAAGTGCCTGTTTTTGCTCATCTATTCGTTCTAGTTCAACCAAAAGTTCACTCTTTCTTTCCTTAAATATTTCCGTACAGTCAAAAAGTTTGTCACTAGTTTGTAAAGCGATAAGAGATGTTAAAGTAAACATAAACACTATAAATATTCTCAATTTTTTCCTTCTGAGCATGTGTCATTAGAGCAACTTCATCTAAATCTTTTGCCTCTTTTAGTTTAAGTTTTTTAATCTCTTTTTCAATCTCTTGTAGTTCAAGATGCTTAAATTTTTCATGCTCTATCATATCAATTTTTAGTTTCTTTATTGCTTGATTTACTTGATTTTTAGCAAATCCAACCCATTCTTTGTTATGATCTATCATACCGCGTCCAGATGAGAGGAGAGTTCTATTTGCTATAAAATCTTTCATACTGCCGCTTTGTGGAGGTATTATATCTTGGATTGATTTGTATGATATTTCTAGTGCCATGGCAGCGCTATTGAGGTCTGCATTTGCTTTTTGAACGACTTGTTCACTCTTGTCCATAGTATTTTTCTTAAGTTTAACCAATGAAGTAAATCGAGTCTTCACAATTATTATCCTTAATTTCAAGTCTATTAGGCTTTCTAGGAAGTGTGGCTTTAGCCTCGCCAGTGTTACTATTACGAGGCTGAAGCCTCACTTGCGAAAAAACTTCAAATCAGCGATTACTAAAGTATTATTGTATCATCTCTTTCAGGAGAAGTAGAAATTATACCTACTTTTGTTTTACTTATTTCTTCGATAGTTTTTACAAAATCCTGAGCATCACGAGGAAGTGCATCAAAATTTCTTGCACCTACAGAGTCATTCCAGCCTTTAAATGTTTTATATATTGGTTTTACATCTTCAAGATTTGATGGCATATAATCTATCTCTTTTCCATCTAATTCATAAGCTACACAAAGTTTTACTTCATCAAAACCATCAAGAACATCAAGCTTCATAAGTGCTAGTTCATCACAACCATTTAGACGAGCTGCATGACGAGTAGCTACTGCATCAAACCAACCACAACGACGAGCACGACCAGTTGTTGTTCCAAACTCATGACCTTGAACGCCGAGTCTCTTACCATCTTCACCAAAATCTTCAGATGGGAAAGGTCCATTACCCACACGAGTACAGTATGCTTTAACTATTCCTATAACCTTACCAATATCTTTAGGATTAATCCCAAGTCCTGTACAAGCGCCCGCTGACACTGTTGCTGATGAAGTTACATAAGGGTAAGTTCCATGGTCAATATCTAGAAGTGTACCTTGAGCACCTTCTAATAAAATTCTCTTATTCTCATCAAGAGCTTTCCAAACCATTTGAGTAGTATCTGTTATAAAGGGCGCAAGTTTGTTATTGTACTCTTCTAACTCAACAAGTAGCTCTGATTCTATAGGAGTAGGGATCTCATATATATCAAATATTTGTCTATTTTGTTCAAAATACTCAATAATAGAAGCACAAAGTTTTACTGGATTTAAAAGCTCACCAACACGAAAACCAGTACGATTAATTTTATCTGCATATGCAGGTCCAATTCCCTTACCAGTTGTACCGATAGCTTTATCGCCCTTTAGTCTCTCTTTAGCTTGATCAACTAAAGCATGATAATAAAGATTTAAATGCGCTTTATCTGAAATATAAAGACGACCTTCAAGATTTTCAAACTGAACCATTTCTTTGATAATTGATTCAGGAGATAGAACTACACCATTACCAACTACATTTATAGCTTCAGGATTTAAAACACCTGAAGGAACTAGGTGAAGTGCATACTTAACACCGTCTACCCAGATAGTATGACCTGCATTATGACCACCTTGGCTTCTACAAACCATATCATATTCACATGCTAGTCTATCAACTATTTTACCCTTTCCTTCGTCGCCCCACTGTATACCTACAATTAAATCTGCTTTCATTTTTCCTCTTTCTCTCAATTATTATTTTGATTTACCTCGCAAGAGGTAACTTTAGTGCCATAGTGGCTAGCGTAGAGATATGGTTTTGCTCACATCTCGTTTAAATAAGAGCCTCACAAAGTGCATCTGTATAAATAGCAAATCCAACTGAAGTTAAATCCTCATTTTTATATCTTCCACCTCTAGCATACACTTCATTTTTCTCTATTACTCTAAAAAATAACTCATCATAATAAAGCATTTTTGCATAGTACATAGGTGCTAAAACTGTGTTTTGGCAATTAGTCTCTACGCATAACTCTTTCATTTTAAGTAACTCTTCTTTGATGGCTTGGGGAACTATTTCTAAAAGTTCGTCGATCTGCTCAACGTGTTGAAGATAGATAAGCTTTTCTAACCACTCGACTTTTAAGTTCAAAAATTTGTCTATGTTCATATGTCTAAAGTCATCAAGTGCTAACTCATCAAACATCTCAACTAAAAGTTTAGGAATTCTAATGTTTGATATCTGCATCAGAGGATTCACTTTTAACTTGTTTAAAATATCAACAGCGATGTTCATGACTGATGAAAGTTTTTTCTCACCCATAAGCTCAACACCTATTTGGTTTTGTTCTGTTGTCGGGTAAGTGAAAACCGGTTGTATATAAAACCACTTTTTCTGCTGTGTATTTCTGCCAAGTCTTTTCTCGATAATACGAACAACATCTATAGTAGAGTCCGCACGCAGAGAGATTGAGTTGTTTTGTGCATCATTTACTTTGATAAGCTTTTTTTCATCTGCGATGCTTAGATGCTGATGATAAGAAAAGACAGGTGTAACTATCTCTTCAAAACCGTTAGCGTCTAGTATAGTACTAGCAACGTTTTCTATCTCTCTTTTAACCTTAGCGCTTTTGCCAAAGTAAAGTTTTGAACCGTTAGGTATTTCATGCTCAAGTATCATTTATATCTCTTTTTTTTCTAATGCTGTTTTAAAATAGGTCTCATTATATACCCTTGATGCAGTTCCAGCGTATTCTAATCTTCCCATACGGTGCAATATAAGCTCTATTGAATTTACAACCCAAATAGACTCATATGGCTCAATTAATCCCATTTGATTTATACGGAAAATTTTACCCTTTAAATGGTCTTGACCACCAGCTACATTTACACCATATTCTTCTTTTAAAGCTGAACGTATTTTTGAAGCATCTGCGTCATCAATAGTCGTCATACTTTTTGCAGGAGCTGATGGATATATATGTAAACCTATCGCTTCAAGAGCTGCTTGTGTAGCTTTGGCACGTCTAGCAGTATTACAATATAACACACCTATCCCACCCTGCTTTTCAATAGTTTCTAAAACTTCCAAAAGACCGATGATTAGAGTAGTTGCTGCGGTAAATGCAGTAGTGTTTTTTCTTTGAGATTTAATCTCAGATGCAAGATTCAGATAATAACCTTTACCACTTCCAATTTTTTGGATTCCTGAGTTGCTTAGACCAAGGATAGAAAGACCAGGAGGAAGCATAAGTGCTTTTTGACTCCCTGCTATCAGACAGTCGATATTTGTTACATCTATTCTCTCAACACCAACAGCCGTAATACCGTCGGCGATAATCATAATGTTTGGGTTTATCTCTTTTACAGCCTTCGCAAGCTCTTCAACTGGATGGCGTAAACCACCTGCAGATTCACTGATTTGAACAGCAATTGCGTCGATATCACTGTTAGCTTTAACCGCTTCAACAATGGACTCAACACTAACAGGTGTATCCCACTCATTTTTAATCTCTACATTTTTCAGACCGTGAGCCGTAGCAATCTTGCCAAATCTCTCACCAAACTTACCAGAGTTAACATTTAAAAGCGTGTTGTGACAAAGATTAGTAACTGCCGCTTCCATAGCGCCTGTTCCACTAGATGCAAGCATAATCACTTCATCACTGTTAAAAAGATTAAAAAGATGTTTTCTTGTTTTTTCAAAAATTGCTTCAAATTCTGGAGTACGGTGATGCATAGTCTCATCACTCATTGCATTACGAACATTTTGAGGTACCGGAGTTGGGCCAGGTGTAAAAAGTAACATGTAAAATTTCCTAATACGAGATTATATTTAATAATTTAAAATCT
>JAQIBW010000186.1 GCA_027858865.1 Sulfurimonas sp.
AATCAAGAGATACTTATCCAGATGAGTTAAAAGAAAAACTCTTGTTCAGTAGAACTGCCCCAAGAAAGAAAAACAAAAAATATATCTTAAAAGGTGATATAGTTGAAACTGGAGTGGTAACCTAAATTCATACTTAGGTTTTAAAAAATTCTAAGTTAAAATAACAAGTTCAAAAACCTGTAGGTTTTGGAACTTTCTCTAAGTTTCAAACTAAATTGTTGAACTATGATATAATTTTAATGACTATCGGTTACTGACACAAAACTCTGAACGGTCTCTCTTGAAATGATAGTTCGTCCGTCACTGCGAGCGATAGCGTGGCAGATTTGATGAGTACTTGGAAGTGTAATTAGATCTTACAAAAGTAGCTCATACAGAATCTTTTACGCTTTCATATTTTCTAACTATTTTTTAAGTGAAAACTTAAACATCTTTTCCATAGCTATAGCTTCATCTCTTCCATAAACGATAATATCATCATCTACTTTTACATTTTTAGAAGAAATTTTATCTGGATAATCCACAAAGCTTAATATATGTTTTATACAGTTAACTCTAGCTTTTCTCTTATCATCACTTTTAACTATGGTCCAAGGAGCTGCTTCTGTATGAGTTGCACTAAGCATCATATACTTAGCAAGTGAGTATTCATTCCAAAGTTTTTGTGACTCTTTATCTACTGGAGATAGTTTATACTGTTTTAGAGGGTCTGTCTCTCTTGCTTTAAATCTACATGCTTGCTCATCTTTAGATACTGAAAAATAAAATTTAAATATTTGTATCTCTTCATCTACAATCATCTGTTCAAACTTCGGGGCATCTTTTAGAAACTTGTGATGTTCTCGCTCAGTACAAAATCCCATAACCGGTTCAACCATTGATCTGTTATACCAACTTCTGTCAAAGAGAACTATCTCACCTGCGCTTGGAAGATGTTTTACATATCTTTGAAAATACCATTGTGTCCTCTCTTGATCACTTGGTTTTTCTAAAGCTACAACTCTTGCACCCCTCGGATTTAGGTGCTCAGTGATTCTTTTGATAGTACCACCCTTACCTGCTGCATCACGACCTTCAAAAATCATCAAGATCTTAAGACCTCGTTCTTTTACGTAATTTTGAAATTTCAAAAGTTCGACTTGAAGCTTTGAGAGTTCATCTTCATATTGAAGTTTTTCCTCTTTGACCCAAATCCTGACTTTACCATCTTTCTTTTTTCCTCTTCTGTCTCTATCAAGCTTTCTTCTGTCTTCTTCTTTTGTTCTTTTGTCTTTTTTTAATTTCTTTTCTTCTTTCAATATCTTTCCCTTATTAACCAATAAATTTACCTGTACTTGAAACTTGTGCATCCATTATCTCTATTTCTCTTGCTCCAGAAATTACGACATCAGGGTTAAGAGCATAGTTCAGATGCTCATCACGCCCTTCATAATCAACTGCATTAAGTATAACTTTTAAAGATTCCATTCTTGCAAGTTGTTTATCTTTTGATCTTATGATTGTCCATGGAGCACTATGCGAATGCGTCTGTTTTATCATATTGTACTTTGTACTTGTAAAATCATCCCATCTCTCTTGGGCTTGAAGATCTATCTCACTAAGCTTCCATTGTCTAAGTGGATCATTTTTACGTCTCTCAAATCTTCGCGCTTGTTCATCCTTTGTAACGCTGTAGTAAAGTTTTACAAGGATTATACCTTGACGAACTAGATCATTCTCAAATCCTTTTACACCGTTCATAAAATCTTCATACTCTCTTGGCGTACAAAAGTTAAACACAGACTCAACCATAGCTCTGTTATACCAACTTCTGTCAAAAAGGACTACTTCACCACCTCTTGGAAAATGCTGAACATATTTTTGGTAAAACCACTGAGATCTTTGTTCTTCGGTAGGCTTTCCAAGTGCAACTACACGATAATGTTTCTCATCCATATATCTTGTAACTCTTCTTATCGTTCCACCTTTTCCAGCAGCATCTCTACCTTCAAATAAGATTATCATCTTTTGTTCTGTTGTCTCAAGGTATTGTTGAAGTTTTATAAGTTCTGCTTGGTAAGGCTTAAGCTTTTGTTCATCAATTCTTTTTATCTCTGCCTTACTTCTTAACTGCTTTTTGTTTTTTGATTTTTTATATCCACGAATCAGCTCATCTAGTGTAACTTCTTTGCCATCTATGTCAAATACGTTTTTTTCTTTTGCCGCCATAAAAATCCTTATACGATTTTGTAAATTTTGTATGATTAAACTGGATTAAGAACAATCCTATTTAAGAAAAGTATACTCCTACTTTTCTTGATAATCTCTTCAATGAGGTAACATTAAAGCACAATTCCTTTAATCATGAAAAATATTGCTGCTGAAAGAATAGCCGCTGCTGGAACAGTTATTATCCAGGCTGCTATAATCTTCTTAACTGCATCTCTTTTTACATACTTAACTTTTTCACTGCTTTTGAGGCTCTTCTTTGCCTCTTTTAGATTATCTTCTTCGTTGTTAATATTTTTATAGAGGTCTACTATTCTTTCATAGTCTTCTTGGTTTTTCAACTCTTTTGCTTCTAACGTACTTAGCTCTCTGCTATATGCTTTTAATAGTTTTTTTTCATCAGCTATATCTTCTTTTTCTTGAGCAATTTCTTTTTTTAAACTAGTAGTCTCAAGATACTCTCTTAAAAATCCAACACCAAAGATACCACCAATAGCAATATGAGTAGAACTAACCGGAAGTCCAAGCTGAGAAGCTATGATAACTGTTATAGAGGCAGCCATTGCAACCGAGAATGCTCTCATTTGGTCTAGCTCTGTAATCTCGCTACCAACAGTTTTAATAAGCTGTGGTCCATAAAGAGCAAGTCCCATAGCAATACCTATAGCTCCAACACCCATCACCCAAAGAGGTATTCCTGCTTTTACTGAGATTCCTCCAGTCATTACTGCATCATTAATCGCGGCTAATGGGCCAATAGCATTTGCAACATCATTAGCGCCATGAGCAAAACTTAGTAGCGCCGCTGCGAAGATAAGAGGTACAGTAAACAGGGTATTGACACTTGCTCTAGTGTTTTCAAGACCACCAGCCCTTTTAGCAACCGTTGATTTAAGAACAAAATAAACAATTCCTGCAATAATAAGTCCAAAAATCGCTGCTACGAGGAATGTTGGCTTATTAGTATCTGGTAAAAATACAAATATATCTACAATATTTGGCCAAACTTTTTTAAGTCCTTTTAAAGTAAGGTATGTAACGAATGCCCAAGACATCAGTGCTACAAAAACAGGAACCCATCTAGTGGCTGATTCTACTTTATCTTCTTTAAACACAATTGTTTTTTTGATTGCAAAAAGAAATAAAGCGGCAATAATACCGCCTAAGACCGGGGAGATAACCCATGAAGATGCAATCTTGGCCATTGTTGTCCAGTTAACTATGCCAAAACCAGCAGCTGCAATACCTGCTCCCATAACACCGCCGACAATAGAATGAGTCGTTGAAACTGGAGCTTTAATCATTGTTGCAAAATTTAACCATAATGCAGCAGCCAGAAGTGAAGCCATCATAGCCCATATAAAGGGATCTACATTACCACCAAATGCACTTATATCAATAATACCTTTTTTGATTGTCTTTACCACATCACCACCAGCTATTAAAGCGCCACTTGCTTCAAAAACAGCTGCTATAATTATGGCACCACCCATAGTCAATGCTTTTGAACCGACAGCTGGTCCAACATTATTGGCTACATCATTTGCTCCGATATTCATTGCCATATACGCACCAAATAGGGCTGCTATAGCCAGAAACATACTGTTTGGAACACTGCCCATACTTAAAAAGCTGTATACTAGGACTGCAACCATAAAAAAGAGAGCAAACCCAAGTCTCATAAAATCTATGCTACTGCCCTTACGCGCTTCTTTTTGCATCTTTTTAACTGTTTGGATTTCCATATTTGCCTTTTCTTCACGCTGATAATATGTCAAACTTATATATAAGTTTTTCTCAGATATTTATGGTGAGTATACTACTAATTTTCTTGTTTTTTTCTTCAATTATTATAAGTGTTTTATACGATATATATAATGTCTATAATATCTTGCTATTTAAAGTAACCTCTATGTAACCAAACTTATTTATAATTCCAAACATTTAAATAGGAGGCACGTTTTTTGAACATTATAATTGATAAATTTTTTGCTAACACAACAAAGTTAATCGCTATTGCTATACTTCTTCTTGTTGCATGGATTTTCACAGTTCTATTTCAACACTCTATGGAGTCAATTGAAGCTCTTGGTTTTGACTTTATTACAGGTACAAAATGGGCACCAAACTTAGAAAAATTTGGTGCACTACCTGCTATTTACGGTTCTGTTGTCTCTACATTTCTTGCAATGCTCTTAGCAGTTCCACTAGCTATCGGGGTAGCTATCTTTTTAAGTGAATTAGCACCTGCAAAACTTAAATCACCGGTCGGTGTATCTATAGAACTTCTTGCGGCTATTCCATCAGTTATCTATGGTATGTGGGGTCTTTTTTACTTTGTGCCAATCGTTCGAGATATATTTGGCGGTATCGGTATCAGTATGCTTACCGCGGGTATCGTACTCTCTATTATGATTCTTCCATTTATGGCGGCAGTAACTAGAGATGCTATGAACACAACTCCAGACATCTTAAAAGAGTCTGCTTATGCGCTTGGTGGTACAAAATGGGATGTTATAAAAGACATAATCATTCCTTATGCAAAAGCAGGAATTATTGGCTCATTTATCTTAGCTTTAGGTCGTGCAATTGGAGAGACTATGGCTGTTACTTTTGTAATGGGTAACGTACACAATATTTCGCTAGACTTGACAGCACCTGCAACTTCGATTCCTGTAACACTTGCTAATGAGTTTACAGAAGCAGATTCAGGTCTTTATTACTCATCTTTATTTGAGTTATCACTTCTACTTCTTGTGATTAGTTTTACAATCATCTCGATTGCTAAATTCTACTTCCTTAGAAGAAAAAGGACAGCCTAATGACTCACACTAAAAAAAGAATAATTGCAAACAACATAGTTATGATTTTATCTACTTTATCAGCCTTAATTGGTATTGGTTTTTTATTTTGGATACTTGGCGTTTTAGTTATAAACGGCGTAGATGCTCTTAGCATGACTATCTTCACTGAAACGGGAGCACCTCCTGGTTATGCCGATAGTGGGTTAAAACATGCACTAATCGGTCAACTTATGATTGTTGGTGTTGCAACACTTGTTGGTGTTCCACTTGGCATCTTAGCTGGAACATACCTAAGCGAGTATGGTCAAAAATCAAAACTTTCTGAGACTATTCGTGATATCTCAGACATTATGATGTCAGCTCCTAGCATCGTTATTGGTGCTTTTGTGTACGCTGTTGTAGTTGCTCCTATGGGTCATTTTAGTGGTTGGGCAGGATCTATTGCACTGACAATAATTATGCTTCCAATCATTTTAAGAACTACTGACGATATGTTGCAACTTGTTCCATCGACTCTACGTGAAGCAGCTTTCGCTCTTGGTGCTCCAAAATATAAAGTCATTACTCAAGTAGTTTACCGTGGAGCTAAAGCTGGAATACTTACAGGTATCTTACTCGGTGTAGCTAGAGTAGCAGGTGAAACTGCTCCACTTCTATTTACATCATTTAATGACAACTTTTTAAATACAGATATGAATGCGCCAGTGGCATCTCTTACTGTAACTATGTATAACTATGCTACTACACCTTATGAAGATTGGCAGAAACTAGGTTGGGCGGCAGCGTTCATCCTATCAATGTTTATTTTAAGTCTAAACATCATTGGACGACTATTTATTATGAAAAAAAGAGGCAAATAATGGCTACGATTGTAGATATAAAAGAAGAAAAAGCACTAGAAGTTAAAAACTTTCAATTCACTTATGCATCTGCGGATGAACCAAGTATTCAAACACTAAATATGCCCATTGCTAAAAATAGCATCACAGCACTTATCGGACCTTCAGGTTGTGGTAAAACTACCCTGCTCAGAAGCTTTAACCGTATGCATGACCTATATCCTGGAAACAAATATGATGGTGAAATTCTTTTTAAGGACAAAAATATTTTAAGTCCTAAAGAAGATCTTATCAACCTTAGAATTAAGATAGGTATGATTTTTCAAAAACCTACAGCATTTCCAATGAGCATCTATGACAATGTATCTTATGGAATGAGACTTCAAGGCATAAAAAACAAAACTGAACTTGATGGTCGTGTAGAAAAAGCACTTAAAGATGCAGCTATTTGGAAAGAAGTAAAAGATAGATTAAAGCACGATGCAAATGGTCTCTCCGGTGGTCAACAACAAAGACTTTGTATCGCTCGCGCAGTTGCTGTTGAACCTGAAGTTTTACTTTTCGATGAGCCTACATCTGCACTAGATCCTATTTCTACTGCAGGAATTGAAGAGCTTATTGTTGAGCTTAAAGAACGTGTTTCTATCATTATAGTTACACATAATATGCAACAGGCTGCAAGAGTTAGTGACTATACTGGGTTTATGTATCTTGGTGAGCTTATAGAACTTGGGCGAACAGAAGAGCTTTTCGTAACACCTAAAGAGAAGTTAACAGAAGAATATAT